>CANBSM010000136.1 GCA_947372155.1 Burkholderiaceae bacterium | reverse complement strand
ACTTTTTTATTGAATTATTTTTCCGGCGTGGTGGGTGAGAGTCCTATTTGGTTGCCCGCGGGAATCGGTCTTGGAGTACTGCTGGTATTTGGTTTGCGTTGCTGGCCCTTCATATTTATTGGCGCCACATTGGGTGAAATGGGCGGTGGACACAACTTACTGATGGCGATGCAGTTAGCAAGTGGTTCCGTTATGAGTTTTGTCTTAGCTGACGTGCTGCTGAAGCGCTACTGTAGGTTTAACGTGCATTTTGAAGGGCTGCGTGACTACGGGAGTTTGCTCCTAGTCAGTTTATTAGCAGCTGCAATTAGCACTGCTCTAAACATTCAATTTCTGATCTTGGGCGGCCTCATGTCGTCCGAGGCTTTGACAGAAGTTTACAAGAAATGGTTTACAGGCGATTTCTTTGGGATGGCTTTTGTAACACCCATTATTCTGATGCTTCATCAGCCCAGGATATTTTCGTGGCCAAAGAATAAAAAATATCTCTTTGCCCTAGCTTTGTTGCTCTCCTTCATCTTTGGTCAAGCTGTATTCTTTGCGTGGTTTAAAGAAGTCATCGACCTTACAGGACGCGGCTTCTTCTTCTTCATCGTTGCATTTTTTGGGTACTATTTTGGGCGCCATGGTGCATTAACAATCTTTGCCTTGGTTTTGGTGCAATCTATTTTGAGCGTCTTTCATGGCGAAGGGTTCTTTGGTCAAGACTCGGTCAGCAGGCCAAGTCAACAGGTTATTTGGATATATTTAGGTAGTGTTTGTCTCATCGGTTTGCTGGTTAGTTTGGTAGTTAAGAATTTTAAGATTCAAGCTGCTGATCTTAAGAAGGCATCTTGGCTTGCCGTTGAGTCTGCGATTCATTTCAAAGCAATTGTCTCTTCTGTGCCCATATTGATGGCGACATATGACTTAAAAAATCAAAAAACAGATTACGTCAATCCATTCTTTACCAAATCATTGGGCTATGTCACTGAAGATTTTTCTGAGTCAGGCGCATGGTGGACATTTGCTTACCCCGATCCGGTTTACCGCAGCGAGGTTGAGACGGAGTGGAATCGCCGGGCCGAGGAAGCTCGCGTAACAAATACTGCTTTTCGGGATATGGAGACTATTACTACATGTAAGGATGGTTCTCAGCGTCTCATTGCCTGGAGCTGTTTTTTTACTTCTGACCGCATGGTGATTCACGGTAACGATGTAACAGAGCAAAGACGCTCTGAAGATGTGCTGAAGATATCCTCCGCCTTATATCAAGCTATGGGCGAAGCCGTGGTGATTAGTGATGCCAAAAATAATATCCTGTTAGTAAATGAAGCTTTCCAAAAGCTCACTGGTTACCAGAACGCCGACTTGGTCGGACGTACTTTTTCTGATTTCCTAGTGAAGCGCCACGGCGCACGTTCGTACTCGGATATTTTTACCTCATTAGAGGCCATGGGTCGCTGGGAAGGGCAGGCCTGGATTGACGTGAAAGACGGCGACGAGGAACTGCGCTTTGTCTCGATCTACTCTACTTTTGATGAAGGCGGTTTTGCGCTGCAACGGGTTATCTTGATTTCAGAAGTAACGGACTATCGCAAAGCGCGAGAACTGATCAGCCAACAAGCAAACTTTGATCCATTGACAGGTTTGCCAAATCGCCGTCTGATGTTGGATCGTTTGGAGCAGCTCATCAAACAAGCTACTCGTTCCCAGAAGAGTCTTGCGGTCATTTATATCGATTTAGATAACTTCAAAGATGTGAACGATAGTCGTGGCCATGATTTTGGTGATGAGCTTCTCAGGTCTGTTTCAGCGCGTTTGCGAGGCGAGGTCCGTGAGACTGACACGGTAGCGCGCATTGGTGGGGACGAGTTTGTGGTCTTGTTAGGAGAGTTGGATAGACCAGAAAATGCTGACATCATCATCCGCGAGATATTGAAGAAACTTGCTGAGCCATTTTTGATTCAAGATCAAATAGTGTATGCAACGGCAAGCTTTGGTATCTCGATGTTTCCGAACGATGGTAGCGATGGCAAGGCGCTCCTGTTGGGTGCTGACCAGGCAATGTATGCCGCAAAATCCAATGGCCGCAATGGCTACCAGTATTTCACGCAATCCCTGCAGATTGAAGCCAGCTATCGTGCCGGCATCATTGCTGAGCTCCGAACAGCCTTAGAGAAAAAGCAATTTTTATTGCAGTACCAACCGATTGTGCATTTAGAGACGGGTGTGATTACACATGCCGAGGCTTTATTAAGGTGGCAACGTGCAAGCGGCGAAATCGTGATGCCAGGTGCATTCATCGAAATTGCAGAAGAATCGGGGTTAATTGTTGAAATAGGCGATTGGGTAGTTCAAGAGGTGATTTATTTTCTAAAGTCACTAGGTCGGGATAATCAAGTGACGATCGCTTTAAATGTTTCCGCGTCACAATTTAATTCAAATCAGCATTCTGCTATGAACTGGATTGATTGGATGCGTGAGGGCGATGTTTCACCTGAGTTAATTGTGTTGGAGATTACAGAACGTATGATGCTCATCCAGTCGCAGCGCGTCTTGAGAAAGATTGCCATGCTTCAAGAGGCGGGGTGCAAGTTCAGCGTAGATGACTTTGGTACCGGCTATTCTTCCCTGGCCTCCCTAAAGAACTTTAATTTTGATTACATCAAGATTGATGCGCACTTCATTCGGACACTTCTTCCGAATAGTATGGATGCCTCCTTAGTTTCTGCCATGGTGTCTATGGCTAAGGGATTGGGCTTACATTCCATTGCGGAAGGGGTTGAAACCGAAGTCCAAGCAGGCTTACTGCGGGATATGGGCTGCAACTTTGCTCAGGGTTACCTTTTCAATAAGCCCCTCAGTGCAGAAGAATTCAAAAATATCCTCCTTTAACTGTCTATTTATACATATAGCAGTCTAATTTATATTAAAACGTTGGATTTAGACAACTAACTGTCTAGTTGTTTTCTACTTTTATACACATAAGTGTTGTCTATACCGCATAGATGTCTGTATAAATGATCCCCCAGCCATCACTTTTTGGACAGATATACACATGATTTCTAGCAAGGCACTGATAGACCAGACCGGTATATCGCGTGCAACCCTCAATAACTACATCCAGCTTGGGATTTTGCCTAAGCCGGTTGTACAGTCTTTGTCTGCTGATGCAGATGAGGGTGGGGCTAGAGTTTTGGGCTTCTTTCCAGATGACGCTCTTGAAAGAGTGCAGGCAGTGCAGATATTAAAAACCCAAGGCCTATCGATGGCCCAGGTAGCCGAACGTTTAGCGCAAACCGACGCTTTGCTGGAAGTTCACGAGTTGCAACTCGAAACAGTGAGCGCACGTCCTGCGATGCGCCCAGTAGGTAGTTCCACAAATACAAGAACGGCTAATACCCGTTCAGGCCATGGCATGTCAGAGGCTTTAGGTAATTTATCGCTATCGCTTGATACCCTCACGCATCCAGCCTATATGCTCAATTACAACTTTGAGCTCACTTGGTTTAATGAGACTGCGCGTAAAGAGGTATTTGGCTTTGTGACGCCACCGGCTAAAAGTACCGAGCGTAACTTACTCAATCTATTGTCGAGACCTGAGGTTTGCCTTGGCCTTGAAAATCAGCGTGCTTTAGTGGGCTTACTCTTACAGTTAGCCAGCTCACGAATCAGCTATGAGTCTTTAGCCAAGTTGGTTGCTCAGAGTGATGCAGAGTTGATGCCGCTTTTAGACTCACTTGCATTCGGTGACAGTGAAAAAGAACAAGCAGTGAATGAAGTGGAGTTTTTCCAAAAAGATTCCAAAGGTAAGTTTGTTTGCTACCGCGTTTATGCCGTGTATTTCCGCGAAGGTATTTTGGTGGTGCACTCACCAGGCGAAGAGCGTGGCGATGATTTATTGAATTTCCTTGCGCGTCGTGATCAAGTGATTCAATCCTTGCTCAGCAAGCGCCTGCCAGTGATGACCCCATTGGCTGTGCTGGTAGCCGACTTACAAAATTCTGTTCGCATCTGCTCTGAGCTTCCGCCAGATGAGTACTTTGCCTTGATTAATCAGATTTGGGCAACGATGGGGCCGATTCTGCGCAAATATACGGGTACGCATGGTAAGCATGTAGGAGATGGGGTGGTGTATTACTTCTTCCCTCAGGCTGAAAGCAATTACCTCTTTAACGCCGTTGCGTGTGCAGATGAATTGCGCCTGGCCATGAGAAAAATTAGTGCTGAATGGCAGCTGAAGAAAAATTGGTTTACAGAGTTACAGCTCAATATTGGTTTGCATGAAGGGCAAGAGTGGCTTGGTAGCTTCCAGTCGGCTAACCATGTTGAATTTGCCGTACTCGGTAATACGATCAATCAAGCCTCTCGTTTGAGTGACTTTGCAAGACACGGCAGCATCTGGGCAACTAAAGATTTGATTAGTAAGTTAAGTGCTGATGAGCGAAGCCGCGTTGAATTTGGCGTGCTCCGCAAGAGCCAAGAAAACGGCGACCGCTTTGTCGCATCTTCATATGCACAGGTTGAGTCACTGATTGATTTGCAAAAAGACAAGTATGAGAAGCTCAGAGATATTTCTCAACTAGCAGTAACCGAAATCCGCCGTATTAGCGCTACACGCCTTTACTAAACTGGTAGTCCGCTGGCGGTGGGTTGTATCCCGGAATCTTTGCGACATCAACAAGATCAATCTGACTTTCGTCCATAAATTTATGGGCGTACTCTTCGTAGACTTTTTCCCAGATGAAGATATCAAA
>CANBSM010000135.1 GCA_947372155.1 Burkholderiaceae bacterium | reverse complement strand
AGGCGCGATGTTGAACGACTGCTTTGTGGGGTATTGGATTTACGAGTCAGACTCATATGTTGTCCCTGAGAAAATTTTTTTATTTATTGAGTAACAGTTAAGACAAAAGCAAATTAAAGATCGTTAAATCAAAGTGGTTTCGTAATACTTGCGCTGGTGAGCAGTCATGGTTTGACCAACATCTTTCACAGCTTTTGCGCCGCTAATTTCTTGGATAACAGCCTTGCCTACTGGGGTTTGGCTAGCTACAGCGACAGCACCAACTGCGGCCCCTGCACCAATAAAGAACTTACGGCGCGATGGCTTGTTTTCTTCGCTTAAAGCAACTTTGGATTTGGTGGTCATGGCATGCTCCTGTTTGGGTATTCTTGATTTGGATCAAGTGTAATAGGAAATCGCATTTTTGACATATTGGTGTAACTATTAGTTATTAGGACAATATTTATATTGCGATGCAACATCAAATCATGTCAAAGCCCTGCCCCTCTATTGCAAGGAATTCTCTTGTTAGCGAGGCGACTGGATGATAAAGATGCATCTCGGGAATGCCTTCTATTGCATCGCAAAATTCGTCATACCAGGGGCGAATATGTGCATTGAAAAAAACCCTTTGATTTGTAAGGTTTGATATTTCAACATCATCCCCGGCAATGAGGTAACGCATGACCTCGCAAAGAGCAGAAATGTGATCCTCAGTTTCAGTGATCTCTTGAGCAGCCTCAAGCCCAAATTCAGCCAAAGCATTGCGAATATTGACTAAAGGCTTCTCGTTTAAATGGCCCGCCATGTAAAAGGAGCCATTGAGAACCACATTAGGCTTACCAACACTAATGAAATTCAAGTCAAACTCATCATGCCAAGCCTTGGCGGGGTTATTTTTCGCAACCTCAACCACGTCCATCCAGACTTTGGCCAGTGGCGCCTCATCAGCAGAATCATGCTGATCTGCCGTTGCCGCTATTTGATCTAGAAGTTCTTGATCGGGTGGCATCTGAAAAAAGCGAGCGATCAATCCATATAAATCCGCTCTGGCCAAATCTTCTGGAAGTCCCACATCGCCAACTTCGGCCGATACATTATCTTTTGCTGCTTCTTTTGCAATTTCGCTCATGTTTCTTTTTTCACCATATCTACTACTCGACAATCACTACACATCTTCAATCGATCCATTGCAGCACCAGCAAATGCGCCATGTGCACCTAACTTGGTCAGCATCAGATCAACCATCTTGAGTGTCCCAAAAGGCTTGCCACAGCTAATGCAATGGAAGGCTTGGGTTTCATTTAAGGTAGTCCGTTGCTTGCGCTGCTCAACAGTTTGCAAACGAGGTGCAAGTGTTAAGGCCTTCTCGGGACAGGTTTGTGCACAGATCCCGCACTGAACACATTGCTTTTCAATAAAAGAAAGTATGGGTTCATCGGGATTGTCTAAAAGCGCGCCCTCAGGACAACCACTGACACAAGACATACATAAGGTGCAAGCGTCTTTGTTAATTGTTAGACCGCCCAATAAGGAAGACTTTGGCAGAACTACTCCCGCCTCAGGCAATGGAGTCTTAGCCTGTCTTTGCAAATGTTCTAAAACTGCCTCTAGCGTTTCACGTTTCTGATTCGACAAGCCAATGCTTGCAGGCGTACAGATCGGACTTAGCGATCCACGCTGACGCAATACGCCCATTGCCTTAGATACCGTCGCTAGATCTTGAACAGAATTAGCTAAGATCAAGTGAACGCGCTCATCAAAACCATATGCCTTAAGAATGCTATTTGCTAAATCTACCTGTTCTTTAAGCGCAGCACGATATGCAGGATCTTCATCACCGCTTAATAACAAGGTTACCTCAGCAAAACCATATGTCAGGGCACCGAGCCATAAGTCCAAGCCTGTTGAAGCGATATGTTCAATGCCATAAGGTATGACAAATGAAGGCAGGCCTTCAAAGCGCTTTGGCATGATGTGTGAAGATCTACCTAAGCCATCAATCATTTGTG
The DNA here is from genome assembly GCA_947372155.1 of Burkholderiaceae bacterium. The sequence goes on along the minus strand of CANBSM010000135.1, from coordinate 3,737 downwards.
TGCCGGCCTTGAGGGTATGCAAAAGCAAACTCGGAGCCATTGCTTGATTGATCTTTTTGGCTTCGGCCGTAAAGACACTCGCAACTGTTTTCAGTTCTTTGCCCTGATGAGCAACGCTTGGATAGTTGTAGCGCATTGCGCCAGATGGGCAAGTAGTAGCGCAGGCACCACAACCCATACAAAGGTTTGGATTGACTTCTACAGAGCCTTGGCCATTTTTAAAGATGGATCCAATAGCGCCGGTCGAGCAAACATCAATACAAGCATTACAACCTACTTTGCCATTTCGACCATGCGCGCAAATTTTTTCGTTATACACAAAATATTTAGGCTTCTCAAACTCCCCTACCATCTCAGAGAGTTGATTGACTGCCAGCGCCTGCTCTAAGGGATCAATGCCAGGAGCGAAGTATCCCTGCGGTGTTTGGCTCATGCGCATTTTAGGATCTACACGGAGATCTAAAATTAAATCAAATTCAGAGTTACGTTCACGCTCTTTGCGATCAAAAGAAATGGCGCCAATGCTGGCACATGCAGTAACGCAATCACGATGTGATTTGCATTTACTTAAATCAATCTGAAAAGAAAGATCGATAGCGCCTTCAGGGCATACCTCAACGCAGGCTCCGCAGCGAGTACACATCTCTGGATCAATCGGATTTTGGAGATCCCAATCTACTGAAAAATTACCCAGATAACCATCTAGCTTGGTGACTGCGCCAGTAAAGATTGGATAGCTGCGAGTAAGCGGTAAATCTCCAGGCTCAGTACACAGAACGGAAACATCTAAAGACTGACTGAGCTTTTCGGCCCAAGGGATGGCTTGAGAGCCAGCGCCTACGATGAGTAACCTTCCCTGGCTTTCGTAATTCACTACCGGGACAGGCTCAGCCTCAGGCATATCTGCTAAAGCTAACAAAGCAGCAATTTTGGGGCCAGAGGTTTTCGCTTCTTGCGTCCAGCCAGCAACCTCTCGAATATTCACAAAACGCAGTGGCGCAACCAAAGGCTTTCCTGCCTGATCAGCCAACTCACTAAAAAGTGCGCCCTCTTGAGTACATGCTATTACCAATGAATCAGAACCGTCGAGTGCTTTTAAAAAAGATCCAACTTCCTGTCTGCATAAAGATTGATGAATCGGCAGACCCATTTCTTTTGAATCCAAAGGCATGGTGCCATTACAGTTGCAGACTAATTTTTGACTCATGCGCTATCTTCTTAGGTTTTTTTCTGTTCAGACTCTATTAATACTTCATTGGATGCTGCTGCCAACTGATCTGTGGATTTTGGTTGTGTGGATGTTAAATCACTTTGCTGTTGAGTTGCCAATGTATTACCCTCCGGCTGGGGTTCGGGCACTTGGTTCACGCTTTGCTGTGATTCCTGAGTAGGCTCTTCGCTCGATTTGCGGAACAGGTTGAGCATATCGCTCTGTACCATTCTCTCCAGCATTCCAGGCGGCAATGGATCTGGCTTACTGTAGTCATCAATATAAATATCTAACCCATCCATGATATTGAAATGAGGATCAGTAAACATTTTCTTTAAGGCGGCTTGCTGAACTACCGGGTCTACATCCGGCTTCATAAAAGCAGAAAAATCAGGGTCAAGGTGATCAATCTTGGCCACATCCTCCAAGGTGACTGGCGGAGGTGGTACTTCCTGAGCGCCCTCAACGAGTGGCGCCTGAGCAATCTCTTTAGGAGTCTCTACTTTTTTTTCCGGCGAAATCTCGTCTTTGCCAGATTTACGTTTAGACCAACGTCCTAAAAACCCATCAGCCATTATTCCCCCATAGGGCGTTTGGCGCCCTTGAATGAAGCAGGTTTATGACGTTTTTTAGGTTCTGGTCGATAATTTTCATTGACATACTCCTGCAACCAAGCAGCATGCTCGTCAATCATCGGGACCGCATCAACTGACTCACCACCATCAAGCAAGCGTGCAGCTTCGTTATAGCTGACACAAATACGATGTGGAATTGCAAACGTTGTCTCTGCTTTGGCCAAAGCAATAGATTGCTCATCGATGTAACGCTCAATATCTTCTTCTAGGCGCCACATTACAAACCAACTTGGGGTCGTTGCAGACACATTGAGATAGTAACCCTCGGCCTCATCCAAAAAGAGATCGAGCTCATAACCTGTAAAGAGCCAGGATTCGCCCTCGGCATCTCGCCCAAGAAACTGGCCGGAGATGGTGTTAGTTTGATTACTATTGAGTTGCCCAAAATCAGGCAATACTTCCTGAGGCACCCAGCGGTATGAGACCCATGGGTTATCAATATTCTGCTTACGCATTAATACTGCAAAGCGCATAAATGTTCAGAGCCTCAGGTGTTTTGAACCACAATGTTCGGAAATTTACTGCTCATGTCTTTAGATAGAGTAGCAACACGGATAGCAACCTGTCTAGCAATACCTTTATAGATTGCGCTAATCGCTCCATCTGGGTCAGCTACCACTGTTGGACGACCGGCATCAGCCTGTTCGCGAATCGAAAGATTTAACGGTAATGAGCCTAAGAAATCAACCGCATACTCTTTACACATTTTTTCACCACCGCCAGTACCGAATACATGCTCTTCATGCCCGCATTTTGTACAAACGTAAGTGCTCATGTTTTCAATAATGCCAATGATAGGTACGCCGACCTTCTCAAACATCTTGAGGCCTTTGCGGGCATCTAACAAAGCAATATCCTGCGGCGTAGTGACGATGACTGAGCCTGTGACAGGAACCTTTTGTGCCAAAGTCAGCTGAATATCACCCGTACCAGGCGGCATATCTACTATTAAGTAATCCAAATCACGCCAACGAGTTTGTCGAAGTAACTGCTCTAGCGCTGAAGTGACCATCGGACCACGCCACACCATAGGGGCATCGTCATCAATCAAGAAACCAATTGAGCTTGCCTGCAAGCCATAGGCCTCCATTGGCTCAATCGTATTTTCCTCAATAGAGTCTGGTCTGCCTGTGATACCGAGCATCATTGGCTGGCTTGGGCCATAAATATCTGCATCCAAAATGCCGACCTGTGCACCCTCGGCAGCAAGTGCTAAAGCCAAATTTACGGCTGTTGTGGACTTCCCTACGCCACCTTTACCGCTAGCCACAGCAATAATATTTTTTACGCCAGGCAACAACTTCACTCCACGTTGCACTGCATGCGCAACGATTTGGCTAGAGACATTGACGTGAACATTTGTGACGCCTGGTAATTCACGTAACGCATTGATCACCGATTTACGAATCGAATCAAGCTGACTTTTGGCGGGATATCCCAGCACAATGTTCAAAGAAATATCACCGCCTTCTACGCGGAGATTTTTAATATTTTTTGCAGTGACCAAATCTATCTTGGTATTGGGATCAACCAAATTTTTTAATGCTGCATTTACCAACTCTGGTGTAACCGACACTGCTTTCTCCTAATATGAATAAACCTAGAATGCGCTTCTAGGTTTCTAGTATTTTTCTTAATTAGCGCTAGCTTACTCGTAGCCGCCAATATTTGCTGAAAGTGACCTTGATCACCTTCCATTTACCGCATTAGAAAATCAGCAAACTCAGATAATAGACCGCCATAGACATCAAAGCAGTGGCTGGGATGGTGAAGATCCAGGCCCAGACGATGTTTCCAGCGACTCCCCAGCGAACTGCACTTGCCCTTTGGGTAGAACCAACACCAACAATAGCCCCAGTAATTGTGTGGGTAGTAGAAACAGGAACACCCAA
>CANBSM010000134.1 GCA_947372155.1 Burkholderiaceae bacterium | reverse complement strand
GGCACTGTGAACTTGCAAAACGCTCACGCCCACAAGGTAAAGATCGTTCCGGATGCTTGCGCATCGGTTCAAGGAACTATTGGCCTTGGCGAACCAGGCAGGGAAAGGGTTTGCATCAAAGCATCTACTTGATCTTCAAGCGCACGAATTTCACCTTGTAGGCGAGTAACTTCATCTGTGCTGACATTGGAGGATGTGCTTTGTTGCGAATGATTTTTTTGCAAGGTAATGAGGTCACCCGCAATTTTGAGTGCGGCCATCATGCTCGCTCTTTCAATACTGCGATTGCCGCCATTGATGGCAAGTTGAATTTGTTCATCCACCAAGACGCATGCTGCACGGAGCAATGGCTCGTGTTCAGCACTGGTTGCCAGAGTAATTTTCTGACCGGCAAGACTGACCTCAATGCGTTGTTGGCTCATTGTTATCCTCTGGATTGGTTGGTGGGATAGCTTCGCCTAGTAGATTCAGTTGGCGACCGTCGCTTTGTTCTGGCAGACGACTCAAGATGCGTTGAACGCGCTTATGGGCATCATCAATCTTACCCTCAAGCTGTACTTTATTTAGATTGAGGTTTTTCACTGCCTCAGAGATTGCCTGAATTTTTCCAGCCACTCGATTGATGGATGCGCATAGCGCATCCATGTCTAAGGCTAGGTCGCCAGTGGAAGGAGGTGAGGTCTCGTTCATACTGGCATTGTAGTCTGAAAAAAGGGCTTATTTCATGGCATAACGCAGACCGGCAAAGACGTTAGACCCTGGTGTGTTGTAGCCATATGTCAGCTGGTACTGCTTATTTAGCATATTGTTCCAGCGGGCAAATGCAGTCCAGTTTGGCTCGAATTCATAGCTGGAGTACAGGTTAAGAATGGAATATCCACCCATCATGCCGTTGTAGGCATTGCCAGTATTGGCATCAGATCCAGAAATATCCTGTCTTTGGCCTGAGAAGGTTCCCCCTAAGCCCGCAATAAAACGATTGTGGTTGTACTCCACGGAGGCGTTGCCGAATGTGCGGGCACGTTTAGCAAGTACTTGATCGGTGGTTTGATTGATTGGGCTTTGTTGATCAAATGAGCCTTTGAGTGCAAAGTCACCAAGGCGAGCCCCAAATCCGATCGATACACCGCTGATTTTTGCTACAGCAACATTCGAAGCGCATCCATAAATAAGTGAAGCAGGGCAATTCACATTAGCAAATTGAATGAGGTTATTCGTAGTGTTGTTGTATCCCACTATATGAACATCATATGCATTAGTGTCGTAGTGCAATCCGACTTCTGCATTTTTACTTTTTTCAGCCTGAAGGTTTGGGTTGCCATATCCAGGATAGTAGAGGTCATTAAATGAGGGCGCCCTAAATCCGGTTCCGTAATTAATATTGGCTCGCCATTCTTTAGTAAAGAAGTATCCGTAAGATGCACCGCCGGTAGTTTGAGGGCCGTAGCCTGTAATGCTGTCGTTTCGAATAGACACATTAGCAAGATTGGAGCCTCTTCTCAGTTGATAAGAAGCCGCAGCTGAGTTGGTGTTTCTGCTCTGGCTAAAAGCTTCTGGCAGCCCACTTGTAAAAAAGTTTATTTGATTGAGATCGACATTTTGCGTGCGACGCTCAGCCAAAATTTGCAAGAGATCTGTGCCGATGGCAATATCGTTTTGCCATGTGTAGATATTTTGTTTGGTTTTGGTGATTGGGCTATAGGCCGGACTATATGGCGTGGCACCTTGCAAGTTTTGCCCGCTGTTATTGGAGAGGGATGCCTGCAATAAGCTTTTCCAGATATCAGTTATTTGATTTTGTGAAAAGAGACTATAAGTGCCAAGTTGGTTTACAAAGCTCTGCGCCTGTTGGGGGCCTGGTGCACCACAAGGCCCCGCAGTGTTATATGAGCAATCAGAATAAGCTGGATTGTTAGCGTAATCTCCCGCATTAAATCCAGGTACTTGATTGTTTAAGCGACTCTGCATAAATTGAGCGCCGAAGACTTGCCCTTTAGACCACTCTTGAGAGAGTTTTCCAGTAACCCCATCCTGCACGTAGCCGGTTTTCATGGCAGAAAGACCAAACGGATTGTTACTCGCAATAGTGTTAAATCCGGTAGAAAGAGTTTGGCTAACGCCCAGTGAGTAACGAATTTTTTGTTCGCCTTCAGTAGCGCCATAAATACTTGCTTCACTAACGCTAGTTCCGTAAGTGCCGTAGCCGGTTGACGCGCTAACCTTAGGCGGCCCTGAGCCATCTTTGGTAAAGATTTGTACTACCCCGCCAATGGCATCAGATCCGTAAAGACTGCTTTGTGGGCCAAAAATAATTTCAATGTGATCGATTAGAGGCAGTGGGATGGATTCCCAAGTGGGGCCACCATTAAATCCCGAATCAGAGCGTATGCCATCAATTAAAACAATGCTTTGTCCGTTTGATGCACCTCTTAAGAAGACGCTTGCTGCAGTACCGCCAGCGCCACCACCACTGGTAATCTCCACGCCTCTTTGTCTTTGTAAGAGTTGTGTCAAAGAGGATTGACCTGCTTGAGCAATTTCTTCTGGGCCAATGTAGTCATAGTCCGCTAATACATTGTTACCAAGCGTTGGCGCTCGATTAGCGGTAACAATAATGGGTTCGCTTGGGCTTAGTGAGTTCGTTACTGAGACACTAGAGCCTACTTGTGCTGATGCTGTTGAAAAAATGCTTAATGTAATTGCGACACCACAGAATATGGCGACCGCTTTAATGAACTGCTGCTTCATGATGAACCTTCTGTTATCGATTACCTAGCTCACTTCCCCGTAAGCTGGGTCGAACAGAATTTCGCGTGCAGGAGCTCAGGCGTCAATGTGGCGTCGGATCGCGGGATCGTACGCATTCATCGGCGCGCGAAGATCCCCGTCCGCAAAATTCCACCTGTCTTGGCCGGTATCCGGGCTAGTAAATATCAGAATCTGGCCTTCCCATGCGATTGACGCGCACAGTGGCTTTGTCAGACTCCTGACGTCTTTGACAGCTAGAAAGACGCATTTACCTACCGTTGCGGGGGCAGCACACGTTTAGTGTTTCCCGTTTAACTTTATTGCACTGCAATAAAGCACCACGACACCGCCATTCTAGCGGATCTCTATCACTCAAAGTCGGGGATCAGGGCTTTTAGAGGTAAAAAAGCCTACAATAGATGGTCTTGGAGCAAGGATTTATGACCGTATTAGATAAGCACCCCGAAAAAAACCTGATTCGCCTGCAGTTGAGTCAAAACTCGGTCTTAAAAAGCTTGGATTCCTCAGCAATGGCAGATTTAGAGCGCCATTTGGAAATTGCAGATCTTAAAAAATCCGAAATCTTGCTGCATCAAGGCGACCACCAGATGGAGCAGTACTTCGTTTTAGATGGCATTCTTAAGCGCATTGTCTCCAGCGCAGATGCAAAAGAGATGATTTTGCGTTTCGCTATCGAAAAAGATATTGAAACGAGCTATGCCGCATGGCGCTTAAAAACAGCTGCTCCCTACAGTATTGCGTGTGTCACTAAGGCGCGTGTAGCTAGGATGCCGATGAAGAAGTGGGCGGAATTCCTTGAGGATCACAAGCCTCTCAAAGAGAGCTTTGAGTTCGAGGTTATGCGCTTGATGAGTGAGATCATGGCCCACACCATCACCCTACATATGCTCGATGCACCGGGTCGGGTTGAGCGTTTCTTGCGTAAATATGAGGATTTGTTCGATCTGCTCCCAAAGAAGGAGTTGGCGGCCTATCTCAATCTCTCCCCCGAGACTCTAAGTCGCCTCAAAACGAAGCACAAAGAGCTCTTTGTTTAAGGGCCAAAACAGCCCGTAATTACAGGATTTAGGGGGGAAATTGACCGAAGTCAATGATGAACCTCTCCCCCAAGCCTAATATTCAACTCAGCCTAAGCGGGACACAAAACCCGTTATGCGATTTATAACTACATTGGAGACGTTAGCGAAAGCTAAATTGCATTGGCTCTACAAGAGCAAACACGCAATTTCTATCTAAATTTCTATGACAACTGATAATCAAAACACACAATTAACCGATGGCTTTCACCTCGTCATTGACGCTTTAAAAGCTAACGACCTCGATACAATCTTCGGCCTAGTTGGTATTCCAATTACTGACTTATGTCGTTTAGCGCAAGCAGAAGGTTTGCGTTTTATCGGCTTCCGCCACGAACAACACGCAGGTAATGCTGCCGCTATTGCTGGTTACATGACGCAAAAGCCTGGTATCTGCATGACTGTTTCTGCTCCTGGTTTCTTGAACGGTTTGACAGCTTTGGCTAATGCCACTGTGAACTGCTTCCCGATGATTTTGATCTCTGGTTCAAGCGAACGTGAAATCGTTGACTTGCAACAGGGTGACTACGAAGAGATGGATCAGCTCAACGCTGCTAAGCCATATTGCAAAGCTGCATATCGTATTAACCATATTGAAGATATCGGTATCGGTTTTGCTCGCGCAATCCGTGCTGCCGTTTCTGG
>CANBSM010000133.1 GCA_947372155.1 Burkholderiaceae bacterium | reverse complement strand
TGGTGGACAGGTCAAGATATTCCATTCGTACCAAACAAGCGTTTTGGTGGTGTGTGTTTAGGCACTAATATTGCCCCGATCTTCTTCAACACAATGGAAGATTCTGGAGCTTTGCCAATCGAATTAGATGTTTCTCAAATGAATATGGGTGATGAGATTGAACTTCGCCCGTACGAAGGCAAAGTATTTAAAAACGGTAAGGAAATCACCGCTTTTACATTAAAGTCACCAGTCATTCTGGATGAAGTACGCGCTGGCGGACGCATTCCTTTGATCGTTGGTCGCGGATTGACCGCTAAAGCACGTGCGGCTCTCGGCTTACCTGCCTCTACAGAATTCCGCCTACCGGTGAATCCCGTTGACAGTAAAAAGGGCTTTAGCTTGGCTCAAAAGATGGTTGGTCGCGCATGTGGCCTGCCAGAAGGTCAAGGCGTTCGCCCCGGAACTTACTGTGAGCCACACATGACTACTGTTGGCTCGCAAGACACAACAGGCCCAATGACGCGTGATGAATTAAAAGACTTAGCTTGTCTCGGCTTCTCTTCTGATCTAGTCATGCAGTCCTTCTGCCACACCTCAGCCTATCCTAAGCCTGTAGATATTCGCACTCAACATGAGCTGCCGCCTTTCATGACCAATCGTGGTGGCGTTGCCTTGCGTCCAGGTGATGGCGTAATCCATAGCTGGTTGAACCGTTTACTCCTCCCTGACACTTGTGGAACTGGTGGCGATAGCCATACTCGCTTCCCAATCGGCATCTCTTTCCCCGCTGGTTCGGGATTAGTTGCTTTCGCAGCTGCTACAGGTGTAATGCCATTAGATATGCCGGAGTCTGTGTTGGTTCGCTTTAAAGGCAAGATGCAGCCTGGTATCACCTTGCGTGATCTGGTAAATGCGATTCCTTTGTATGCGATCAAAAAAGGTTTATTAACTGTTGAAAAACAAGGCAAGAAGAATATTTTCTCTGGCCGCATTTTAGAAATCGAAGGCCTTCCTGATCTGAAAGTTGAGCAAGCATTTGAGTTATCTGATGCTTCTGCTGAGCGCTCTGCTGGTGGATGTACAGTTCACCTGAACAAAGAGCCAATCATTGAGTACATGACATCAAATATTACTTTGATGAAATGGATGATTGCTAATGGATATGAAGATAAGCGTACTCTTGGTCGCCGCATAAAGGCAATGGAAGCTTGGATTGCTAATCCACAACTACTCAAAGCTGATGAGAATGCCGACTATGCAGAGATCATCGAAATCAATATCGATGAAATCAAAGAACCTATCCTTGCATGCCCTAACGATCCAGATGATGTGAAAATATTATCCGAAGTAGCTGGCGATAAGATTGATGAAGTATTTATTGGCTCATGCATGACCAATATTGGCCACTTCCGTGCGGCTGGTCAGGTGTTACAAGGCAAGAAAGATATGCCAACCCGTTTATGGGTAGCACCCCCTACCAAGATGGATGCAATGGTCTTGATGGAAGAAGGTTACTACGGCATGTTAGGGGCAGCTGGTGCCCGCATGGAGAGCCCAGGTTGCTCACTTTGTATGGGCAACCAAGCGCAGATCCGCAAAGGTTCAACAGCCGTATCCACCTCGACAAGAAACTTCCCTAACCGCTTAGGTATTGATACCCGAGTGTATTTGGCTTCTGCTGAATTAGCCTCTGTTGCTGCTCTCTTAGGTCGTCTACCTACTCCTGCAGAGTATTTAGAGCAAGTGAAGGCACTCGATGCTAAAGCTGGTGATGTTTATAAATACATGAGTTTTGATAAGCTCAAGTCATTTAGCGATGTTGCAGATACTGTGACTGTGTAATACGCAATACCCTCAACCTAGAAGTAAGTTGAGAAGTAAAAAGGCGATCAACCGATCGCCTTTTTCTTTACCTAAATTACTAGATTGCTCAGATAGAAAGCATATGGTCTTGACGAGCATTCTCACGGCTAATGCCAGAAACCCACTTATGAGTTGGTAGACCTGTTTTTTCAAGGATGAGCTTTGCACGCTTTGAGACATCTTTCCACTCTGCCTCAAGTTTGGGACCTTTAAATGCAATCGCCACAACATTGCAATCATGAGACTCTGGAAATAAGAGCACTCTGTTATCAAAAGCTTCGCAGATATTTTTCAGGTTTAGATCAAAGCTTTTGTGCCGTGAGAATAAATTCACTGTCATGACACCGGGGCCTTTGAGAATATCGTAGCAACCTTTATAAAATTCTAAGGAGCTCGCTGCAGGTCCATCACAAATCGCATCATACAAATCAACCTGAACAGCATCAAAGTAGTCTTGATACTTTTTGTTCTTTACGAACAACTTCGCATCTGTTTGTATGGTTTCCAACCGGCGATCGTCATCAGGTGTAAAAAACATTGATCTCGCAGAAATAATTACGGCGGGATTGAACTCTACTACGGTAGTTTTAACGGCCGGACAATATCGATGTTGAAATTTAGTTAATGCGCCAGTGCCCAAACCCAATTGGGCTATCCGCATACCGGGCTTGGTTTCTAAAAACAAAAGCCAGGCCATCATCTGTTGGTTGTACTCTAAATAAATCTCATCAGGATCACGAATACGCATCGCACCCTGGATTGAGTCCGTACCAAAGTGTAGATAGCGAACACCGCCACTTTCAGAAAAAGTGACCGGCTCCATCAATCCATCAGCAGACAATTTAATTCGCCCAACGACGGGCATTGCGGAATAAGCGTAGCCAAGGGCTCGCACCGTCTGGTGTATCGAGCCAATCAGGCGGACACCAACTCATCTGTACGGCCCTAAATACACGTTCTGGATGGGGCATCATGACCATAAAGCGGCCATCAGGTGTCGTAACTCCAGTTAACCCATTAGGAGAGCCGTTTGGATTCATTGGATAAGTTTCTGTTGGGTTGCCTTGATGATCCACAAAGCGGAATGAAGCTAAGCCCTGCTTTTGAATTTGCTCTAAGCTGCCTTGTTGGCTAAAGTTGGCGAATCCTTCACCATGCGCTATCGCAATAGGAATCTGACTGCCTTCCATGCCTTGCGTAAATATCGATGGAGAAGCCATGACCTCCGCCATTACTAGACGAGCTTCATATTGCTCGGATTGATTGCGGGTAAATTTAGGCCAGGCTTGTGCGCCCGGAATAATTCCCGAAAGGTTGCTCATCATTTGACAACCATTACAAACACCTAACGCAAAGCTGTCTTGACGCTCAAAGAACATAGAAAACTGATCGCGAAGCTGTTGGTTGAATAGAATTGTTTTAGCCCAACCCTCACCAGCGCCCAACACATCCCCATAACTAAAGCCACCACAAGCTATCAGACCTCGGAAGTCTTCTAGCCTTGCCTTGCCGCTGAGTAAATCTGACATATGGACGTCATAACTTTCAAATCCAGCCCAATTTACGGAGTACGCCATTTCAACATGTGAATTAACGCCCTGCTCTCGCAAAATAGCAACTTTAGGACGTGTATTTTTAGCAATAAATGGAGCAGCAATATCTTCAGAAGGATCAAAAGTGAGTTTAGGGCTGATACCTGTATCGGCAATATTGTCTAAAAGAAAGAATTCACTGTCAGCACAAGCAGGATTGTCACGTAAACGCGCTATTTGATAGCTAGTGTTAGTCCAAAGTTTTTGCAACACTTCACGTGGCTCAGCAAATATATTCTTAGCGTCACGCCAAACTTCAATACGGCCGTTGGTATTGGGTTTGCCAATGACATGGCTAAATGCACTTAGACCCAGCTTTCTTAATGTAGCAAATACCGCGTCACGATCTTCTTTGCGGACCTGAATCACAGCGCCAAGCTCTTCATTGAATAACGCGCGCATGGTTTGCTCATGGCGACGACCAGAAATCTGCTGCGCCCAATTCTTAGCATCACCGTAATCTGGCTCTTGCCCCGCATCCATGGCGATCATATCTACATTAAGAGAAATGCCGCAATGTGATGCAAATGCCATTTCAGCAACGCAGGCCAACAAACCACCATCAGAACGGTCGTGATAAGCCAAAAGTTTATTTTCTTTGCGCAGCTCAATAATGGCGGCAGCCATAGATTTGAGATCCTCAGGATGATCGATATCGGGCGCTGATTTTCCGGACTGCTCAAGCACTTGAGCCAAAATACTTCCCGCCATACGATTCTTACCACGCCCTAAATCGATCAAAATCAATTCAGTCTCTTGAGGAGTGCCGTCTTTGCTCTTTAATTGAAGCAGTGGTGTCAATGTCTTACGTGCATCTAGCACAGAAGCAAAAGCAGAAATGATTAAAGAAACTGGTGCAACTACTTTTTTAGCTTCATCGCCATCTTGCCAAGCGGTTGACATTGATAGGGAATCCTTGCCAACTGGAATCGATATTCCAAGCGCAGGACACAACTCCATACCAATTGCCTTAACAGAGTCATATAGCTTGGCGTCTTCGCCAGGGGCTCCACAAGCTGCCATCCAGTTTGCAGAAAGTTTTACGCTGTCGAGACTGGCAATATCGGCGGCCAAGAGATTGGTAATCGCCTCACCTACGGCCATGCGTGCAGCGGCCGGTGCGTCTATCACGGCTAAGGGCGTTCTTTCCCCCATCGACATTGCTTCACCACGATAACCCTTGTAGTCCATAAGGGTAACTGCACAATCAGCCACAGGAACTTGCCATGGACCAACAAACTGATCCCTAGCATTTAAACCACCAACCGTTCTATCTCCAATCGTAATCAAGAATGATTTGCTTGCTACGGTAGGTTGCTGCAAAACCCAAGCAATTGATTGCGCTAGATCGGCATCAGTTACATCTAATTCCTTAAACTCCTGGGCAACTCTTGTAACGTTGCGATGCATCTTTGGTGGCTTACCAAGTAAAACTTCCATCGGCATATCAATTGGAAGTGATGCATCATCAGATGATGACTGCTTAGAGTCACTTAATTTCAGTTGACGTTCTGCGGTTGCTTCGCCAACTACTGCAAAAGGACAACGCTCACGCTCACAAAATGATTTGAACAAATCTAAATCTTTTGCATCAATGGCCAAAACATAACGTTCCTGAGACTCATTACACCAAATCTCTGCAGGACTCATGCCACTCTCTTCGAGCGGAACGTTCCGGAGTTTGAATGAAGCCCCCAATCCAGCTCCATCTGCAAGCTCGGGGAATGCATTAGAAATGCCGCCCGCTCCTACATCATGAATAGACACGATTGGATTGTGATCACCAAGAGCACGGCAGGCATTGATGACTTCTTGTGCGCGACGCTCCATTTCTGGATTGCCTCGTTGTACAGAATCAAAATCAAGATCAGCCGTGTTTGTCCCGGTTGCAACTGAGCTTCCAGTAGCACCACCCATGCCGATTCGCATACCTGGACCTCCCAATTGAATCAACAGGTGTCCTGCTTGTATTGCTTTTTTCTCGGTATGGATTGAATCAATACTTCCAATACCGCCGGCAATCATGATGGGCTTGTGATAACCGCGACGTATGCCATCTAGGGTTTGCTCAAAGACTCTAAAGTAACCACCCAAAATTGGGCGGCCAAATTCATTATTAAATGCAGCGCCACCAAGTGGGCCATCAATCATGATCTGTAATGGTGTCGCAATTCGCTCTGGCTTACCGTACTTCAGACTCTCCCAAGGAAGGTCCGTACCTGGAATATTCAAATTGGATACCGAGAAACCAGTGAGGCCGGCCTTAGGGCGTCCACCAATACCAGTCGCTCCCTCATCACGAATCTCGCCACCAGCACCTGTTGACGCACCAGGAAAGGGAGCAATCGCAGTTGGGTGATTATGAGTCTCCACCTTCATCAAGGTGTGGACTAAGCGTGTATCTTTTTCGTAACGCTGGTCTTTGCCTTGAGGAACCCAGGTTTCCGCTTCGCAGCCAACCATGACTGCAGAGTTGTCGGAATACGCAACAATTGTTCCCTCTGGTTTCAATTGGTGGGTATTGCGGATCATGGCAAATAAAGATCGCTCTTGATCATCACCATCAATTGTCCAGCTGGAATTAAAGATTTTATGGCGACAGTGTTCGCTATTTGCTTGCGCAAACATAATCAACTCAACATCAGAGGGATTCCGACCCAGTCTAGTAAAGTTTTCAACAAGGTATGCAACCTCATCATCCGATAAAGCAAGCCCTAATTCTTGATTAGCCCTATCTAGAGCAGCTCTACCTTCAGTCATCACTGGTATACGCGATAAGGGCTTATCCTCAAGTGATTGGTATAAAGCGTTGGCAGCATCAGTCGAATCAATTACGGCTTCAGTCATTCTGTCGTGTATCGCAGCAAGCACTAATTGCTTTTGTTCTGCAGTCAGCGCCTTTTTACTCTTCCATGAATATTGAACGCCACGTTCTATACGCAATACATCCAATCCGCATTGGCGCGCAATATCAGTAGCTTTGCTGGCCCAAGGAGAAAGAGTTCCAAATCGAGGGATAACAATAGCGCTTTGATTCTCACCCTTACCAGTTCCGAACCAAGTCTTTCCAGGATTTAATTTCGAGTGGAAAGGCTGACCATAGGTCAATAAGCTAGCCATGACTGATTGGTTTTCAGCATTAAGTTCAACCGCAGACCAAATGAAATGGAGGTATTGAGCTTCAATTGACTCGAGATCAACCCCTTGGGCGGCCAAAGTAGCCAAAAGTCGCTGTTGGCGGAAGGGGGAAAGCGCATCAGCGCCAGGTAAAAAGTGGAAAAAAGACATCCCTAGATTATAAGGTTTTGCCTACAACAATCGCCCGCCCTGAAGATGCAACTGCCGCTGACACCGATCAGCCAAGGCCTGGTCGTGGGTGACCAAAATAAGGGTGGAATGATTGGCTCGATTTAGCTCAAAAAGCAGCTCAATAACCCGATTTCCGCTTGCCTCATCGAGACTACCTGTGGGCTCGTCTGCAAATAGAATTTCTGGCTTCATGATGAAGGCTCTAGCCAGAGCTACCCGCTGCTGCTCACCGCCTGACAAGGTCTTGGGAAAATGGTTAGCTCGCTCGCTTAAACCCACCTGCTCTAGGCAGGACAATGCATTTTCCTTGGACATCCCCATGCCATTCAAATCGGCCGGAAGCATGACGTTTTCAAGGGCTGTCAAATGAGGTAGCAACTGAAAGGATTGAAATACAAACCCTACCTTTTGCCCCCTTAATTTCGCCCGTCCATCTTCATCAAGCTGATTAAGATTTTGAGCAACCAATTCAACATGTCCGCTTGACGGGGCATCTAAACCAGCAAGCAGGCCAAGCAAGGTACTTTTGCCAGAACCTGACGCGCCTGTAATGGCAACACTTTCGCCAGCAAAGACCTCAAAGCTAATGTCGTGCAAAATGGTTAACGATCCATCGCTAGATAAAACCTGTTTACCTAGATGGATTGCGCTAAGGACTTTTACTGGAATACTCATAAATGAATCAAAAATTTTGGTTGAGCTTCTTGAAAAACAAAATACAAGCTACATTGATGGCGACTGCCCTATTTTGCCTCTTTATTCCTTTTGGCACAAAAGCCCAAACAAATTCAACAATACTAGTCTTGGGTGACAGTCTATCTGCTGAGTATGGATTGGCGCGCGGAACTGGCTGGGTAAGACTTCTGGAGGAACAACTCCAAAAACAGGGTAGCCCCTGGATTGTATTTAACGCTAGCATTAGTGGCGAAACTAGTTCTGGAGGCTTATCTAGGTTGCCTAAATTATTAGAGCAAAAAAAGCCAGGGATTGTTCTATTGGAGCTCGGTGCAAACGATGCTTTGCGCGGCCTATCAGTCCAGGAGTCGGAAAAGAACTTACGCAAGATGATTGAGCAAAGCAAGAACTCGGGAGCAAAAGTTCTCTTGTTTGGTATGCAGATACCGCCCAATTATGGGCAAGAGTACGCCAAGCAATTTGAGAATTTATACCCCAAGCTCGCTCGTCAGGAACAAGTTGAACTTGTACCGTTTTTTCTAAAGAATGTTGCCTCTGACATTAATTTATTTCAGGCAGATCGCATGCACCCTAACGAAAAAGCGCAAGCTATTCTCTTTAAAAACGTATGGGGCGCTATGGCCCCATATCAAACAATGCTTAAGAGTAAATAGGCAATCTAGCTTTTGGCTTAGCTACCCGAACCAGATGATGGTGGCTTAAGAGGATTAATTACTTTGACGCCAGCAACATCACGCCAGTAAGCCATGAAGCCAGCAAATTCAGATTGAGCAGCTAAGGCTTGGATCTGTTGTGCTTGTGCTTTTTGTACCTTTACATCAATACCTGTAGGTTGGCGTACCTGGTCTACACGATACAAGGTGGTACCAACACCAGGATTTTGAACAGAGACAAATGCAGGGAATTTATCGGGATTGATCGACATCACATCATCAAGCGCTCCACCAATTAAATTTCCAGGCTTATTTCGAGAAACCCAAAATGGGCTAGCAAAGCCGCTTACGCTCTTAGGATCTTTTTCTAATGCAGCATAACGATCAGCAGCAGCAGTGACAGCAAGCTTTTCAGCCAAGCGCTGACTGACTTGACGTTTTACTTCTGCCGCAACATCCTTGTATGGGAGAGTTTGTGCTGGATGAAAAGTAATAACCCGCGCAGAAACAAAAACACCTGGGGCCGTTTGGACTGCCTCAATATTACGTTTGTTCTTAACCGCTTCATCACCAAACAAAGATTGAACCACCTTCGGATTGGACAAAGGATGATCTTTTGCGACACCTGTTGGACCGGAGCGAGTAACGCCCTTTTGAGTTTGAACATTGAGTTTTAATTTATCAGCGGCTGGCTTAAGACTATCTGACTGGTCATAAGTCATATTGGCAAATTGATCAGCCTTTTCGCTAAAGACTTTGGCATCTTCCTTTGAATCCGCTTTAAGAACAATGTACTCTACATCCACATACTCAGGACTCTCAAAAAGCTTGGCGTTGGCGCTGTAGAAAGCCTGAAGCTCCTCTTGGGAAGGATTTACCTTAGATACATAATCTTTAGCATCAAAAGATAAAGCCTGAACCTGCCTCTCTACCTGGTAAAGAGTCGTAACGATTTCAGCCAGCTTTGGACTACCGATTTCAGTTCGGGCAACGGAGTTAACAAGTTGACCAATCTTTAAATCAAATGCTTGGCTTGCATAAAACTGCTCTTCATTTAAGCCGTTGCTAGCCAATAACTGCTTAAACCGCGCGTCATCAAAACTGCCGTCCTGCTTATAGAGGGCACGAATTTGTGGAATATTTTGCAAGCTCTTTACAAGAGCTTCTTTGCCAACCTGTAGGCGCAAATTATTTACGGCAAATCCAAGAATGCGTTGCTGCAATAACTCATTCAAAATAGCCTGCCG
Organism: Burkholderiaceae bacterium; assembly: GCA_947372155.1. The sequence goes on along the minus strand of CANBSM010000133.1, from coordinate 6,552 downwards.
AAATTGAAGGCTTTGGGCAATCTGCGCATTTCCACCAACTCGCTCTGCTTGGCGTTTTGCCGCAGAGTCAACCTCCTGGGCGGTGATGGGCTTTCCATTAATTTTTACAAGATCAGTCTCTTTGTCTAAAAAACTGGAATAGCTTGAGATCCCAAAGAATGCAAAAGATGGAACAATCAAGAGCAACAATACAAGTTGCAGAATTCGTTGGTGCTTACGGACGGTATCAAACATGTAAAAGTTCGCTAGTAGAAAGTATCAATACTAGGAGTGTACTAGGGTGCGGGGTATAGGTATTGAAATGCCTGAGTAGGCCAAGAAAAGCAATCATCGTAATAATCTGGTGGGCGCTGAGAGGCTCGAACTCCCGACATTCTGCGTGTAAGGCAGACGCTCTACCAACTGAGCTAAGCGCCCCAAATTAATACAGGACAGATTGTAACCTAAGCGGGAGTTTTGGGTGGACTTTCCGCTAAAACAAGCTCAAATGACTGGGTCCGTTTAGCGAAAAATCACCCTATTTTTAGTGCTTCAGTACCTCTGCAGAAGCGCCTTTTTCGTTAGCTTTACTAGCTTCCGCAGCCTTTTTAGCCAACTCTTCAGGCGTAGGATCTGCAAGCGCTTCAGGCATACGTTCTAAAGCCAACTCCAACACTTTATCGATCCAGCGAACTGGAATAATCTCAATTGCATTTTTAACGTTATCGGGAATATCAATCAGATCCTTAACATTCTCTTCGGGGATGAGAGCCAACTTAATACCGCCTCGATGAGCAGCTAGGAGCTTCTCTTTTAACCCGCCAATGGGCAGCACTTCGCCACGCAAGGTAATTTCACCCGTCATAGCAACATCTGAGCGGATTGGAATTCCTGTGAACACGGATACCAAGGCCGTTGTGATTGCAATACCAGCCGATGGACCATCCTTTGGCGTTGCGCCATCCGGGAAGTGGATATGAATATCCTTCTTCTCAAAAGCCTCATCGGTGATACCAAGTCGTTTAGATCTAGAGCGAACCACTGTTCTAGCAGCTTCAACCGATTCCTTCATCACATCGCCAATAGAGCCTGTGCGAGTAATCACGCCCTTACCTGGCATCACAGCAGCTTCGATGGTGAGCAAATCGCCACCCACTTCAGTCCACGCCAAACCGGTGACCTGACCAATTTGATTTTCTTTGCCAGCCAAACCAAAGTCATACATGCGCACCGATAAGAACTTCTCTAAGTTGTTAGCACTTACAACAACTGGAGCAGCTTCTTTTTTCAAGAGCAGCAGCTTTACAACTTTGCGGCAAATCTTGCTGATTTCACGCTCTAAGGAACGCACACCAGCTTCACGCGTGTAGTAGCGAATCATGTTGCGCACAGCGCTGTCTTCAATCTTCAACTCATCTTTTTTCAGACCATTATTTTTGATTTGCTTTGGAATCAAATAATTCACCGCAATACTGGTCTTCTCGTCCTCTGTGTAACCAGCTAAACGAATAATCTCCAGACGATCCAATAGAGGTCCTGGAATATTCAGAGAATTAGACGTAGCAACAAACATGACATCTGAGAGATCAAAATCAACTTCAACATAGTGATCTTGGAAAGTATGGTTTTGCTCTGGGTCCAAAACCTCTAACAAGGCGCTAGCTGGATCACCGCGAAAGTCCATACCCATCTTATCCACTTCATCCAAAAGGAATAAAGGATTGCGAACTCCCACTTTGGTAAGGCTTGACAAAATTTTGCCTGGCATCGAGCCGATGTAGGTGCGGCGATGGCCACGAATTTCAGACTCATCACGCACACCACCCAAGGCCATGCGGACGAACTTTCTGTTCGTAGCGCGTGCAATGGATTGACCCAGGGATGTTTTACCGACACCAGGAGGGCCAACTAAACAAAGAATCGGAGCCTTAACACGGTCCACGCGTTGCTGAACTGCGAGGTATTCCAAGATACGTTCTTTGACCTTATCCAAGCCATAGTGATCTTCATCCAAAACTTTTTCAGCATTTGTAAGGTCGTTATTAATCTTGGTTTTTTTCTTCCAAGGAAGATTTACCAGGGTGTCAATAAAGTTGCGGATGACTGTTGCCTCTGCAGACATCGGTGACATCAGCTTGAGCTTCTTGAGTTCAGACTCAGCCTTTTTTAAGGCTTCCTTAGGCATGCGCGCAGCCTTGATACGTTTCTCAAGTTCTTCAAGATCAGCGCCCTCTTCGCCTTCACCCAATTCTTTTTGAATCGCCTTTACCTGCTCATTAAGGTAGTACTCGCGTTGGCTCTTTTCCATCTGACGTTTCACACGGCCACGAATACGCTTCTCGACTTGCAGAATGTCAATCTCGCTTTCGAGATCAGCCAGAAGACTTTCCAAACGCTGTACAACGTCCATCATTTCAAGCAAACGTTGTTTTTGCTCAAGCTTCACCGGAAGATGTGCGCAGATTGTGTCAGCCAAACGGCTTGGGTCATCAATCCCCCCTAAAGAAGACAGAATCTCTTGAGGTACTTTTTTATTCAGTTTTACGTATTGATCAAACTGCGCCATGATCGCGCGACGCAAGGCTTCGGTCTCATGAGCATCAATTGCATTAATGGCGGTCGGTGTTGCTTCGCAATTGAAGTAACCAAGGCTATCTTCAATTTGACTGACTTCCGCACGTTGCACACCTTCCACAAGCACCTTCACGGTACCATCAGGCAGCTTAAGCATCTGCAAAATGTTGGCGATACAACCAACCTCGTAAAGATCCTCAATAACAGGCTCATCCTTAGCGGCAGTTTTTTGGGCCACTAAAAGGACATTTTTGCCAGTTTCCATGGCAGCTTCGAGGGCTTTAATTGATTTAGGGCGTCCCACAAACAAAGGGATCACCATATGAGGAAATACAACTACGTCCCGCAAGGGGAGCAAAGGTAGTTGAATCGGTTCAGAGGGTAACAATAAGTGGCCAGGCATGGGGCAAATCCTCCAAAGTAATCAAACCTCAAAAGTCTTCTTTAGTAGTAATTGAAACAACAACCACTAAATAGCGACATTATTCATGAGTAGCATACTACCTATATGGGTAGGCTTTTGACAAAAACAAGGGGTAAAAAGACAAAAAAGGGGCAAAAATGCCCCAAAAATAGCAAAAACCCTAAGAATTTAGGCTTTTTTGCTTAAATCTGCCTGATCAGCATCCTGCTTGTAGACTAAAAGTGGTTTCCCGCCTTCAGCAATGCTGCTTTCGTCGATAACAACTTTTTGGACATTCTTAAGGGATGGCAGGTCATACATCACATCCATTAAAGAACCTTCTAGGATGGATCTCAGGCCACGGGCGCCGGTTTTGCGGACGATTGCCTTCTTGGCAATGGCTGATAGTGCTTCGCGACGAACCTCAAGCTCAGAGCCTTCCATCTTGAGAAGTGCCTGATATTGCTTAACTAAAGCGTTTTTAGGCTCAGTCAGAATCTGAATAAGGGCAACTTCATCCAATTGAGCCAATGTAGCAACAACTGGTAATCGGCCAATTAACTCAGGAATCAGACCAAACTTAATCAAGTCCTCTGGTTCAACCTCGATTAAGAGATCGCTTACACCGCGATCATCTTTGCCTGGAACGGTTGCATTAAAACCAATACCTGTTTTAGCAGTGCGCTGCTGAATGACTTTTTCAAGGCCATCAAATGCACCGCCACAAATAAACAAAATATTCGTTGTATCTACTTGTAAGAAATCTTGATTAGGATGCTTTCGTCCACCTTGAGGCGGCACAGAAGCCATCGTGCCTTCTACAAGCTTCAGTAACGCCTGTTGTACGCCTTCACCAGAAACATCTCGTGTAATGGATGGGTTGTCTGACTTGCGTGAAATCTTATCGATCTCATCAATATAAACAATACCGCGCTGCGCTTTTTCTACGTTGTAGTCGCAAGCTTGTAATAATTTTTGAATGATGTTTTCAACGTCTTCACCAACATATCCCGCTTCAGTAAGGGTCGTTGCATCAGCCATTACGAATGGCACATCTAGCATGCGAGCCAATGTCTGCGCTAGCAATGTTTTACCTGAACCAGTTGGCCCAATCAACAGAATATTGCTCTTAGCCAGTTCTACGCCATCAACCATCGCCTTAGCGGGGAGTTTGGATTCTTTCTTTTCTGAACCCTCTAGTGGCTTACCATCCTTGTCCAGCTTCTCTTTTTTTGGCTTAGGCAAATACTGTAAGCGCTTGTAGTGGTTGTATACAGCAACTGCTAGAGTTTTTTTGGCATGATCTTGACCAATGACGTATTGATCTAAGTTTTCACGAATTTGATGTGGTGTTGGTAAAGAATCATCACCCTCTTCCTTGGGAAGCTTGGCAATTTCCTCTTGAATGATGTCAGTGCAAAGATCAATGCACTCGTCACAAATAAAAACAGATGGGCCAGCGATGAGCTTTTTAACTTCATGCTGACTCTTGCCGCAAAAAGAACAATGCAGAATTTTTTCTGCCGAATTAGTAGTATTGGTGTCGCTCAAATTAGGCTCTGTATGTATCTATGAAGAGTTAAGGACGCTTCTCGATAACCTTATCGATCAAGCCATAATCGCGAGCTTGCTCTGCAGACATAAAGTTGTCGCGATCAGTATCCTTGGCAATGGTTTCAATAGACTGTCCTGTACGGTCAGCCAAAATTTTATTCAAGCGCTCACGTAAATATAAAATCTCACGAGCTTGAATTTCAATATCAGAAGCTTGCCCACGGGCACCACCTAATGGCTGATGAATCATCACACGTGAATTGGGCAATGCATAACGTTTACCTTTTTCGCCGGCACACAATAGGAACGCACCCATACTTGCAGCCATACCCATACACAATGTGCTGACGTGTGGCTTGATAAATTGCATCGTGTCGTAAATAGCCAAACCTGCAGAGACAGACCCACCTGGAGAGTTGATGTACAGAGAGATTTCTTTATCTGGATTTTCGCTCTCGAGGAACAGTAATTGTGCAATTACCAAGTTAGCAGTTTGGTCATTTACTTCTCCAACCAAAAAGACCACACGTTCACGCAACAATCTAGAGTAGATGTCGTAAGCACGCTCACCTCTACCAGAGGTTTCAATGACCATTGGCACCAAGCCCAAGCCTTTTGGCTCTAGATTTTCAGACTGAGAATGGTTGTAGATCATTTTGAAACCTCTTATGGGTAATGGATGACTGGTGGATAACTTAGTTTAGTTTGCTGAGCTCTTCGAAGGTCACTGCTTTATCAATTACCTTGGCTTGAGATGTGAAATACTTAATCACATTATCTTCAAGCACGAGATTCTCGATATCCTTCAAGCGGCTTGGGTTGCTGTAGAACCAACGCACTACCTCTTTTGGATCTTCATAAGTTGCAGCCTGCTCATCAATTTCAGCTTTAATTTGATCCGCAGTAGCAGCCAAGTTTTGCTTCTTCACCAGCTCACTTAAGATCAAGCCAAGGCGTACACGCTTGGTAGCTTGTTCAGCAAAAATCTCAGCAGGAATTGGGGCGTCTTTGGCATTCGGAACCCCGCGCTGCATCAAATCCTGACGGGCGCCTTCAACTAAACGCTCTTGCTCTGAAGCAACTAAAGACTTAGGCACATCAAATTCGCACAAGCTATTGAGCTTATCCATCACTTCATTTTTTAATAAGGAAGTGATGCGGCGCTTTACTTCGCGATCTAAATTCTCTTTTACTTCCGCACGCATTTTGGCAACGCCACCTTCAGTAACACCTAAAGACAGGGCAAATGCATCATCAACAGCTGGTAGGTGTGGCCAATTTACGGATTTCACAGTGATAGTGAACTCAGCAGTTTTACCTGCAACATCTTTACCGTGGTAATCCGCCGGGAAGCTTAAAGGGAAAGATTTACTTTCTCCTGCTTTGAGGCCCAATGTAGCAGCTTCAAACTCGGGGAGCATGCGCCCTTCGCCTAAAACATATTCAAAGTTTTCTGCTTTACCTCCAGCAAACTCAACGCCATCAATCTTGCCAACAAAATCGATCACTACTTGGTCACCGTTTTGTGCTGCAGCGTTAGAGCCGCCGTCGCCATGAGCACCAGCCTCGCCGCGCGGATGGTAATGAACTTGCTGTTTACGCAACACATCCAAGGCGCGGTCAATTTCCGCCTCGCCAATATCAGTTGCGTGCTTAGTCACTTCAGCTTTAGTAAAGTCGCCAATTTTTACTTCTGGCAACACTTCAAAGAAGGCATCAAAAACAACCTTGTCAGCATCGAGCTCACTCTTTGGCTCAAGGCGTGGTTGTCCAGCTAAAGCAACGCCTTCTTTTTGAGCTTGGTCATAAAAGAGCTCAGCAGCTTTATCAAATTGGAGTTCAAAGTCCACTTGCATGCCGTGCTGTTTTTCAACGAGATTCTTTGGCACCTTACCTGGGCGGAAGCCAGCCATTTTCATGGTCTTACCAACTTTAGCCAAACGGGCTTCACGCGCTTTTGCCAAATCGGCACGAGCGAATTCCAAAGTCATTTTGCGGTCTAGTGAACCTAAATTTTCTATCTGCACAGCCATTCTCGTCTC
>CANBSM010000132.1 GCA_947372155.1 Burkholderiaceae bacterium | reverse complement strand
CCCGGAAGCATATAGTCATCACGCTCACCAGATTTAATAAGATACATCGCATCGATTATTCCGCTATCAGCGATAGAGTTTAATTCCGAAAACTGATCGTATGGAATGAGATTAAATTCTTTTTGAAATTTTTGAAATACAGATGGCTGCACCAACTCTGAGCGGCGATCGTAAAAAATAATCGATTCATTGCCTAATATTTTTTTATTCTGAAGCGCGTAATCGAAAATAGCAATATGAGTGCCCCGAAGAGACATCAAGCCTGCATCAAATCCGATTTTTTTATAAGCCATGTAGGTATTTTAGTGTGTGGCGCAATGGGTAAGAGATTAAATTGATGACTGGCTTTAGCAACCCAAATAAACAAGGAATGGGGCATATTTAGCACGATACAATGATTTGAGATTATTGCCGGCGAAGGATTCAGGCGGCTACTAACCATAGAAGTCCTAAAAGAGACTATTAAAGAATATGAATGAGAAAATTCACGGCTTAATTGGACAGGCATTAGAGCTACTTCAAAGTGGCAGGCCAGCTGAGGCTGAAAAAGCCCTAGTCAAAATCTTAAATCTTGATTCAAATAACTTACCTGCCCTGGAAATTCTTGGGGTTATCAAAGGCGCTAACGGAGAGCATGCAGAGTCTGCAAAATATTTGGCCAAAGCCATAAAAATCAATCCCAACAATCCTTCACTACATTACAACCTAGCAAAGGCGCTTTCAGAGTGCGGTCGTGATATTGAGGCTATCCCACATCACGAACAAGTATTGAAAATGGCGCCTAATAATCCGGATGCTTGGTTAAATTATGGGAAAAGTCTTGCATCTGTCAAAAGCAATCATGCAGCGCTAGATGCCTTTAACAAAGCACTATCTATGCAGCCCAATTATTTCGAGGCTCTATTAAATCAAGGCGCAATACTGCACGAATTAAAGAAGAATGCAGATGCCCTTGCTGCTGCAGAAAAGGCTATTTCATTAAGGCCTGATTTTGCTCAAGCTTGGCTAAACAAAGGGGTATGCTTCAAAGCCTTAAATCAGCTAGATGCAGCTATAGCCTGCTACGACAAAGCAATTTCACTGCAGCAGAACTTTGCTGAAGCCTTTTCCAATAAAGCAACGGCGTTAAAAGATCTCAAACGCTATCCAGAAGCCATAGCTCACTATTCTCGCGCTCTTGATATCAATCCTGATATGCCATATTTACGCGGGGAAATTCTTCACCTCAAAATGAAGATTGGAGATTGGGCTGATTTTGACCAGAGCATTCAGAAGCTTACCGAAGAAGTTTTCGCCAATAAAAAAGTGGTGATGCCCTTTGCCGCCTTGGCTCTTTTTAATTCAGAGGAAATGAATTACAGGGTAGCCCAGATTGCTGCAGATGCAATCAATAGCACTACAAGACCTCATCAAACGCCGCTACCAAAATATGGCAATACAAAAATCAAGCTAGCCTATTATTCCGCAGACTTTAGGAGCCACCCCACCGCCTATTTAATGTCACAGCTCTTCAAACTACATAATCGCGATCAATTTGAAATATATGCATTTTCCCTTCTTAATGGCGGCGAAAATGATGCCATGAGAAAACAGCTCAGGCCGTATTTTGATCATTTTATCGATGTAGAAAATTTGAGTGATCAAGAAGTGGTTGACCTTTCTCGTGAGCACAAGATCGATATTGCGGTTGATCTTGGCGGTCAAACTATGGATGCGCGCACAGGTATATTCGCATTGCGTGCTGCCCCCATACAGATTAGTTATCTAGGCTATCCCGGCACGATGGCAGGTCAGCATCATGACTACATCATTGCCGATGAAGTGACCATACCTTCCGCTAATCAAAAATTCTTTTCAGAGAAGATCATTTACTTACCCGACAGTTATCAAGTGAATGATGATCAAAAGGAAATATCATCGCGAGTCTTTAGCAAAGAAGGGCTTGGCCTACCGAGTGATAAATTTGTTTTTTGTTGCTTCAATAACAACTTCAAAATAACTCCAGAGACCTTTACTATTTGGACAAATATACTAAAGAATGTGCCAGATAGCGTACTTTGGTTATTTGAAGACAATGATTTTATTAAAGAAAATCTCACCAAAGAAGCGGAAGCTAAAGGCATAGCGGGCGATCGCTTGATATTTGCAAAACGCATAGGACAACAAGATCATCTAGCTCGACATAGGTTTGCTGATCTATTTTTAGACACCCTTCCATACAATGCTCACACCACAGCAAGCGATGCCTTATGGTCTGGACTACCAGTTATCACCATCATAGGCAACAGTTTTCCAGGAAGAGTGGCTGCAAGCTTATTGCAAGCTGTTAACCTACCAGAACTCATTGCTCACTCACCAGAAGAATATGAATCGTTAGCAATCAAGTTAGCGACAGATCCTGAAGAGCTTAAAAAAATAAAGGGGAAGCTAGAAAACAATCGCTTAAAAATGCCTTTGTTTGATACCAGTCTTTTTTGTCGCAATCTTGAATCTGCATACAGCAAGGTTTATGAACGCCATCTCATTGATTTAGCACCTGACCATATATGTTTATAGGTCACTGAAACGCCTCACCTACCCGACTGAGTACTCACACCCATTAAGGCTTTTTCAATCATGGCAGGCATGTCGTAACTTTTAATTGCCAAATATCCCTGGCGTGATCGCACCTCAAGACTGTTGATATCCCCAAGCACTGAAATGCATTGGTCTGCCAGCTCGTCATACTTTGCATAAGTAATGGCTCCTCCGTAAGGATCATGGTCGGATGACTCAGAGACAACTACCGCCCTATTTGCCAATAGATAAGAAATCCTCACGGTCTCCAGATTATTTAGATCATCGAAACAGTGAATATTGAGAATGACTTTGGAGTCCGCGATCACTTGATCTCTTTGCATTCCAAATGCTTTATTAGAATCAGTAATGGCGCCCACAGCATACCCTTTCTTTATCAGCCCTTCTAAAAATGTAATTCGTCGCTCACTTAAAGAGCCGATAAATAAGAAATCAAATTGGTGCGGCGAATTTCGCCAGGTCACTTTCTCGGATACGGAGTGATACCCGGGAGGCACATACTCCACATTGCTTAGCCCCTTTGACTTGAGGTAGGCAACATTCTTAGGTGAATACTCCCAAACTGATTGGGCTCGTGACAAAAATTTTAAATAATTGGGGTAATTTTTTAAATGACCCAGTTGGTCATCCAAGATTTCCATTTGATAAACAATATATGGGTAACTCAAGGTACTTGAAATTAAAAGCTCATCAAATATGATTGACCCTATCAAAATATTGGTTGCATCAGAGCTCATTTCATTTACAGTCATGCCGCATTCATGCCCAAGATCACGCAATGAAGCGGCAACAGAAAGCGCCAAATCATCGAATAAATGATGGAAATCATTTATAGCGATTTTGCAAATATTAAAGGCTGCCATATTTTTAGATGCTGCTCTGTATATTTATACTGGCACAGCTTGAACGACATACTGCCAAGGCAATGAATCATTTACAGTAATCTGCGGATCGGCCCCTGACGCCCTTGCCATTTGCTCAATGATAGGTAAATAAACCTCTCGATTTGGATCCTCAAAAATACGCGGGGCTCCCGCTTCAATTCGGAAACCCGTCTGGTCAAACATTTCAATGATTGTCTGGCGCGTGAACCAACGTAGATGAGTCTTATCCAACAGCCCAGCTTCTTCATAACGAAAATCACCAATGTTTAATCTAGCCTGCAAACTCCAATGCTGAGCATTGGGAATGCAAGCAACGACTGAACCCATATTGGATATATTTGCCCTGATCAGCCTCAAAATTTTCCAAGGATCCCTCAAATGCTCCAAAGTATCCCCAAATATCCAGCAGTCTGAATTTTTGACTTCCTCCCAGAAACTCTCTGGAGCAGTTTCAATATCAAGCACGATGCTCTTATCGCAATACCTCTTTGCCATCTCGGCATAGGTTGAATCTATTTCTACTCCCAACCAAAAACAGTCCGGGGCAATTTTTTTGAACTCCCTAGCTAATGCTCCTGAGCTACAACCAATTTCAACTATCTTTTTTGATTGAACCGGAATCAGTCTTAATAAATCTGGATTGTGATATTCGTGTATGGGAGTTTGTTGCATTTTTATTTTCGATATAAAAGTGAGGTGCAGCCCTAAGGTATAGACTGAAAAGACTAAGGAGTACTATACCTTTTAATTCGCCATTTTTACAGAATCACGGCGTAGTAAAATCAAGTCTTCTAGTTCAATTTCTAGGTTAGCTTATACCAATGATTTCAATCATATTCTGCAGCATAAGTCCGGCTAACACAGAAAAAATTAGGCGCCAATACCTCGATATGCTGGGAGAGGAACCTCATGAAATCATTGTTATTCAAGATGCAATTTCTCTGGCAGAGGCGTATAACAGAGGACTCAATCAAGCCAAGGGTGACATCATTGTTTTATCGCATGACGATATTGAGTTTTTGCAACCCTCTACATGGCTTGCCAAAATCAAAAGCCATTTAGACGCGTATGATTTCATTGGCCTAGCGGGCACTACAAAATTAATTGGTCCCGCCTGGGCACAAGCAGGACCACCAAACACTTTCGGCCAAGTTGCCGAAATTAACCCAAACGGCGATCCTTTTCGCGTTCTTATATTCGGCGCCCCCTCTACTATTGTCCCGAATATCCAAGCAGTAGACGGTTTATTTATGGCCTTCAAAAAAGATGTTGTCGCAAAGGTACGCTTTGATGAAAAAACTTTTGATGGGTTCCATTGCTACGATGTAGATTTTTCATTCTCCGTATATAAGGCTGGATTCCGTCTGGGTGTGGCGATTGATATTCCAGTTTTACATGCTTCAGAAGGAAGATTTGAAGAAACATGGGGTATGTATGCTCAACGGCTATACGAAAAACACCGCATGAACTTATCGACTCAACGCAATCGCTTCTTTCAGCATGCTGGAGTAACCGCCTTAAATAAAGATGAACTTTTAGAGATTATGGCGACACCCGTACTGATCGCTACTGCCAAATAAATGCAGTTCAATCCAGTAATTGCCTGCCCTATAGGCAATATTTACTGGATTGAAACCTTTTGAGATGACCAATGAAAAAGGCTCACTAGCAGTTAAGCAGTGAGCCTTGTATTTTTGGTGCCCCTTGTCCGACTCGAACAGACCACCTACTGATTACAAATCAGTTGCTCTACCAGATGAGCTAAAGGGGCAACGGTTGATATTTTAGCCTATTTCACAATCTTCAAGCTAGGTCTGCTTGTTTTGGGTTTTTCAGGGGTGCTTTCCTCAGAATCGGCAATATGCAGATCTCTGGCCTTTGATGGATCAAATGGGAAAGACATGCCCTGACCATTCTCTCTAGCGTAGATAGCTAAGACATGACTCACGGGAACCATAATCTTTCTAGGAATGCCTCCAAACCTCGCCTGAAAGCTAATCCAGTCGTTTTCTAGCTCGAGCTGATGACACGCCTCCAGCGAGAGATTAAGCACAATCTCGTCGTTCTTAACAAACTCCATAGGCACTTCCACCCTAGCATCGACAAAAACAGCAATGAAGGGCGTAAAACCAAAATCCGTGCACCACTGATGTAGAGCACGGATTAGATACGGTTTGTTACTTGGAATGTCAGACATGCCGACGAGCAATGTACCGCTAGAAATGCTTAGCGGCGCATTACCTTCTCAGAAGGAGTTAAGGCCTCGATATACGCAGGTCGACTAAAAATACGCTCAGCGTATTTCAGAAGAGCGGCAGCATTACGAGAGAGATCAATACCATAGTGCTCAAGACGCCATAACAATGGTGCAATTGCAACATCAAGCATTGAAAACTCATCACCCAACATGTATTTGTTTTTAACAAAAATTGGTGCCAACTGAGTCAAACGATCGCGAATTGCTAAACGTGCTTTTTCGTGAACCTTCTCTGCAGCCTTGCCTTTTTCATTCTCCAAAGCAGCCACATGCACAAATAACTCTTTCTCAAAATTAAAGAGGAAAAGACGTGCGCGTGCGCGTGCTACTGGATCAGGCGGCATCAATTGTGGGTGAGGGAAACGCTCATCAATATATTCATTGATGATGTTTGACTCATACAAAATTAAGTCGCGCTCAACCAAGATAGGTACTTGGCCATATGGGTTCATCACTGAAATGTCTTCAGGCTTATTGAACAAGTCGACATCGCGGATTTCAAAATCCATGCCTTTTTCAAAAAGCACCAAACGGCAGCGTTGCGAGAATGGGCAGTTAGTGCCCGAGTACAACACCATCATAAATTTATTTCCTTAAATTTCTACATCAATACAACAAACGCACAACAGCGTTAAATCTTTTCACCAATGGGTCCCAGCATCAGGGCCCATCAAACTCAATTAGTGAATATCTTTCCAGTAGGCTTTATTCAAGCGCCAAGCCAAGAGTGTGAAGATAGCCAAGAACAAGAGCACCACTACACCTAGACGCTTACGCTCCAACTGAACTGGCTCAGCCATCCATGACATGAAAGCAACCAAGTCAGCGATGTTATCGTCGTACTGTTGTGTGCTCATTGTGCCGGGAGTTAACTGCTCAAAGCCAACAAAAACTTCTTCTGTTCTGCTTGGATCATGCGGATCTTTGCGCTCCTCAAACTTCGCAGCACGCTCACCCTGTAACTGCCAGAGAACGTGAGGCATGCCGACTTTAGGGTAAACCAAATTATTCCAACCAGTTTGAGTCGTGTCATCTTTGTAGAAAGTGCGGAAGTAGGTATAAAGCCAGTCCGCTCCACGAGCACGCGCCTCAACCGATAAGTCAGGAGGTACCTTACCAAACCAAGCCTTAGCTTCTTTTGGTGTCATAGAGATAGTCATCAAGTCACCCACTTTGGCATCAGTCAAAATGAGGTTGTCTTTGATTTGTTGATCGGTCAAACCAATATCGCGTAAACGGTTGTAACGCATGCTTGCGGCTGCATGGCAGTTCAAGCAGTAGTTCACAAATAACTTTGCACCGTTTTGTAATGAGGCATTGTTACTAACGCGGTTAGGGGCTTGATCCAAAGGAAAGCCGCCTTCATTTGCATTGGCGCTAACGCCAAAGCCCAGGGCCGCAACCAATACTGTTGCTTGGCAGAAGCCCATCAAAGTTTGCAGAATTCGTTTCATGCTAATTCCTAATTTCTCTTTGCCAATATCTCAGGCGTGAATTAATGGGACTCAAAAGTAACGCGTGTTGGAACTGGCTTAAATTTACCAAGCGTGCTCCAGAACGGCATTCCCAAGAAGAAGCCCAGATAATAAATAGTGCATACCTGAGAAATCTTTTCAAACACCGGTGATGGTGGTTGAATACCTAAGTAACCCAAGATCACAAAGCTCACCACAAACACACCATAAATGTATTTGTGGAAATGTGGGCGATAACGAATGGACTTCACTGGTGAGTTATCAAGCCAAGGCAGGAAGAACATGATCACAACAGAACCACCCATGATCACAACACCCCAGAACTTAGCATCAAATAAGTAGAAGCCAGCCGCCAACACCAAAGCGATTGCAGCGCATGCGCCCTTCACCTTGAGGTTTTTACTCTTCAGAGCAAACATTCCAAGAATGACTGCCAAGAAGATCCACAAAGGTAACAAGAAGTTCGTTGTAGTTGCGCGCAGCATGGAGTAGAACGGCGTGAAATACCAAACCGGAGCAATATGCGGAGGTGTTTGCAATGGATTTGCAGGGATGAAGTTATTTGCTTCGAGGAAGTAACCACCCATCTCTGGAGCAAAAAACACAATGCTTGCAAAGATAATCAAGAAGCCGCCCAGGTACATCACATCATGCACGCTGTAGTAAGGATGGAATGGAATACCGTCAACAGGATGGCCGTTCGCATCTAAGTTTTCTTTAATTTCAACGCCATCTGGATTGTTTGAACCTACTTCATGTAGAGCCAAAATATGGGCAGCAACTAAGCCAACTAAGACCAATGGAATTGCAATCACATGGAATGCAAAGAAGCGGTTGAGGGTAGCATCACCCACAACATAGTCGCCACGCAACCATAAGGACAAGTCTGGACCAATGAATGGAATTGCAGAGAACAAGTTCACAATCACCTGAGCGCCCCAATAGGACATTTGACCCCATGGGAGCAAGTAACCGAAGAAGGCCTCACCCATCAAACACAAGAAGATTGCGCAACCGAAGATCCAAATGAGTTCACGTGGCTTGCGATAAGAACCATAGATCAAACCACGGAACATATGCATATAAACCACCACGAAGAACATAGAGGCGCCGGTGGAGTGCATATAGCGAATCATCCAGCCCCATGGAACTTCGCGCATGATGTATTCAACTGACTCAAAAGCCTTAGCAGCATCAGGCTTGTAGTTCATGGTTAAGAAAATACCGGTCAGTATTTGATTTACCAACACTACGATAGCTAATGCACCAAAGATATAGAAGAAATTTAAATTCTTCGGCGCGTAATACTCGCTCATGTGACGCTTAAATGCTTCTGTTACAGGTAGACGTGAGTCAACCCAAGCCATTAACTTTTGGGCTGCAGAGGCGTCTGCCGGGACTTGTTTTTCTTGGAATGCCATTTATCTCTCCTTAGGCCTTCTTATCGTCGCCGATCAGAATCTTGGTGTCGCTCAAGTACATATGTGGCGGCACTTCAAGGTTATCTGGGGCTGGTTTGTTCTTAAATACGCGGCCTGCCATATCAAATGTAGAACCATGACATGGGCAAAGGAAACCACCTGGCCAAGTATTTGGCAAAGATGGTTGGGCACCTGATTCAAATTTTGGTGTTGGTGAGCATCCCAAATGGGTGCAAATACCAACCACTACAAGGTACTCAGGCTTAATGGAGCGCCACTGATTCTGGGCATAAGGCGGTGTAAATTGAGATGGGTCACGCAATGAATTTGGATCAGCCAATTCGCTATCAATCTTGGACAACTCAGCGACCTGCTCAGGGGTGCGACGCACCACCCAAACTGGCTTACCGCGCCACTCCACCATTCTCATTTCATCTGGCTGCATTCCAGCGATGTCGATTTCGACAGCAGCTCCAGCGGCTTTTGCACGCTCAGAAGGCTCAAAACTATCAACAAAAGGGTAAAGGGCAGCAGCGGCGCCTACGCCACCAACCGCCGAAGTGGCGATTAACCAATTACGGCGATCCTTGTCCATACAGGGCTTGTCACTCATTTACAAAATTCCTAGAAAGGGTATTTATGGGTGGAAATTGCTTAAAGGTAGGATTTTAAAGTAAAAAGTGGGGTA
>CANBSM010000131.1 GCA_947372155.1 Burkholderiaceae bacterium | reverse complement strand
CCCTTAGCAAATGCATCAACCGCACTGCTCGGGATAATATTCATTAAGAAATCCGTAGTGGTGCCCATTTTTCCGGGCCCGGTATATGCAGCAATTCCTTTGGTGTCTAAGCTTGAAGGGTCGATATTCATGCCTGCGCCAGGCTGAAGCACATTCACTACAACCAAGCCAACCATCAAAGCAATGGTGCTCACAATCTCAAAGTACAACAGTGCTAGTCCGCCAGTTTTGCCAACCTTCTTCATGTCTTCCATGCCGGCAATACCCAGTACCACCGTACAAAAAATAATGGGGGCAATTAACATCTTGATGCCTTTAATGAAAGCATCTCCAAATGGCTTCATTTCTGTACCCAAGCTTGGGTAAAAATGACCCAGTAAAACACCAATTACAACGGCTGTAAGTACTTGAAAATAAAGGATTTTATAAATCGGCGGCTTTTTTAAGCTTGTTGTCATGGCGACTTCCTTTATTTAATGGATGATCTCTAAACCTGTAGTTTAGTCAAATTGAAATGTTGCCTCGCACCATAGATAAACAAGCTTTAACGGATAATGCAGATATGGAAGAAAAAGTACGCGTCTCAAAATTACTCTCAGAGCTTGGTCTTTGCTCACGTCGAGAAGCAGACTCTTATATTGAGCAAGGTTTAGTCACTGTAGACGGTGAAGTAGTAAACGAACTCGGTACGCGCGCATTTCGTCATCAAAAAATAGAGTTGCAATCAGGCGCTAAAGCCCAACAGGCATCTCGTATCACGGTCATTTTGAATAAACCCGTTGGCTATATCTCTCACTATGATGACGAACAAGAGTATCAACCTGCAGCTTCATTAATTACTCCAGAAAACTACTTTGCCAGTCCGTTAGACAGGGGAAGAAGCCCGCGCTTTAATACTAAGGGGCTGGCGCCTGCTGGTCGCCTAGATATTGACTCTACAGGCATGTTGGTTCTCACTCAAGATGGTCGCATTGCCAAATTATTGATTGGTGAAAATAGCCCCATCGAAAAAGAATATTTAGTGCGCGTTGAAGGACTGCTTTCTTTTGAAGATTTAGATCGCCTAAAACATGGCCTATCCCTTGATGGAGTAGAGCTTAAGCCCGCACAAGTCAGTTGGCAAAACGAAGACCAACTTCGTTTTGTGTTGCGTGAAGGTCGCAAGCGTCAGATACGTCGAATGTGTGAAATGGTAGGCCTCAAAGTTTTGGGTCTCAAACGCGTCAGAATGGGTCGTATCTCACTGGGTCCGCTGCCGCCAGGTCAATGGCGCTACGTAGGGGCTCATGAGCAGTTCTGAGGCACATTGGCACGCTTATAATTGCCTCCGAACCTAGATTAATCAACGCAGAATTACCATCGAAACCCTAACCTCCAGCACTCCAGGCGCAGAAGTACTTAGACGCCGAAGCTTTGCCATCATCTCTCACCCAGATGCGGGTAAAACTACGCTTACAGAAAAATTATTGCTTTACGCGGGAGCAATTCAAATTGCGGGGAGCGTTAAAGCACGCAAAGCGAGTCGTCATGCAACTTCTGACTGGATGGAAATTGAAAAGCAGCGCGGCATCTCGGTAGCAAGCTCAGTGATGCAGATGGAATACCGCGACTGCATCATTAACCTATTAGATACACCAGGGCACCAAGACTTCTCAGAAGATACCTATCGAGTTTTAACTGCTGTTGACTCGGCACTCATGGTGATAGATGCAGCTAATGGTGTTGAATCTCAAACCTTACGCTTGCTTGAAGTTTGTCGCGCACGTAATACGCCTATCGTGACATTCATCAACAAGATGGATCGCGAGGTAAAGCCTCCAATGGAGTTAATGGATGAGATTGAAACAGCACTAGGTATTGAAGTAGTTCCATTTACATGGCCAGTCGGCATGGGTAAATCTTTTGCTGGTGTCATTGACATTGCCAACTCTCGTATGCGTATGTTCAAAGCAGGCGAAGATCGCGTTACCGAGGACTCACATGCGGTTGTGGATATCAATGACCCAGCCCTGAAAGAGCGCCTAGGCACCGACCTAGAAAATGCTTTGGCTGAAGTAGCGTTAATCAAAGAAGCAATGCCCGCCTTTGATCTTGAGGCTTTCTTGGCAGGGCGTCAGTCGCCGGTTTTCTTTGGTTCTGCGATCAATAACTTTGGCGTGCGTGAGATTCTCAATACATTGGTTGAGCTTGCGCCATCACCAGGATCACGTAAAGCATTGCAGCGAGAGGTGAGTCCTGCAGAAAACAAATTCTCGGCAGTGGTATTTAAGATTCAAGCAAACATGGATCCAGCGCATCGCGACCGTGTTGCGTTTTTACGCATCTGCTCTGGACACTTTCAGCGCGGCATGAAATTAAAGATTTGTCGAAATGGCAAAGAGGTGCGGACCAATAACGCGCTGTCCTTCTTGTCACAAAGACGCGATATTTTGGACGAAGCCTTTCCAGGTGACATTATTGGCTTACCGAATCATGGCTTGCTACGTCTAGGCGACACCCTAACCGAAGGCGAACAATTGCAATTCACTGGCTTGCCATTTTTTGCACCAGAAATCTTCCGCATGGTTGAGTCTGCGGATCCATTGCGCTCAAAGCAGTTGCGTACCGGGTTGATGCAACTGGGCGAAGAGGGGGCGATTCAGGTCTTTAGGCCTATGGCAGGTGGCATCATGCTGCTTGGGGCATTTGGCCAGCTTCAATTTGAAGTGGTGAGCCATCGTCTGCAGACTGAATATGGCGCAGAAGTGCGCCTATTGCCAGCACGCTACAACTTGGCTCGTTGGGTGAGCTCCGATGATCCTGTGGCTCTGAAAAAATTTACTCAAGAAAACATCCATCGCATGGCAGAAGACGTGGTGGGTGCATCTGTATTCCTAGCATCACACAAGTCAGAGTTAGACGTAGCCCAACAGCGCTGGGAGTCTATTCAATTCCATGCCCTGAGAGAGCATGCCGGCCTGATTTATCAATCAGACTTAGCGGGCTAAAAACTCCAGCGCCTTACTGAGTTAACGAGCTGCTTTGCAATCAAATACAACAACGAGCTGAGTGTCACTGCTTCTGAATGAGGCAACCTTGTCATACTGCCGACAGTAGGCATTCGCCTTCTTTGTTAGTTGCTCCATTGACTCCCCGCTACTGTTCAGAAAAGTCACATGATTAGAGTCTGACGCATCGGTATATACGGCAGCACAGCCCCCCAATAAAGACATGTAAAACAGACTCGGTATGGAAAACTTTAATAGCATATTCATCAAAGACTCTTGGTATGTAATTTAGGATTCATTTAGTTTTAGTTTTTTTATCAACTTTGTAGTGATTTTGCTAGCAAGCGGCCTGTAAATCAAAATACCAGCGATTGCCACTGGGTAAGCTACCACCCATACCGCAAACCAAGACCATAAGAAATTTTCAATAAAGCCAATTCGCGAATATGTAGTGGCAAAGGTAATCGTTGCAGACATTAAGAAGCCCATCACCAGGGCAAAGACGAAGTTGGGTAAATTGATCATGAGCACATCATAGCTTCTGAGCTTGTTAACTGTTATTCTGGACTGTGATCACTATTGTGCGCCCTAGACAGGGGAATCTCTTAAGAAAGACTTTGAGATTCATCATTCCATTACTCTAGGAAAATTCCATGGCTGTTGGCCAAAATCAAAGAACCAGAAAAAATGACTCCATGCTTACTAAAACAGGAAAAGCCCGTTTAGGCCCGCTAAATACAGCACAACTTACCAAGTTATTAGAAGCCAGTACCAAGCCAAAAGAGAAAGGCAAAATATTGCGCGCTCTTAGTAAACACAAAGTTGTTCCCGCATAATTAAAAAGCCCCGATTAATGGGGCTTTTTAATTTTGAAGCTGCGTATTGCGGTTATGGTCTTTGCACCAACATCCTTTTTCCGAGCATGACAGTCGACACAACCAAAACTGCAAAAATTAAATTCATTACAGTGAGTGAATCGCCAAGCAAAATACTAGCTGCTACTAGAGTACAAAAAGGCTGTATCAATTGCACTTGACTTACCCTAGCAATACCGCCGATCGCAAGCCCCTCATACCAAAAGAAGAAGCCAAGAAACATTGGAAATAGGCTCAAGTAAATAAAACTAGTCCAGGCTACAGCTCCAGCATCCGTGTACTCTGCACTAAAAGTGAGCCAAGTCATCACAATATTTAGAGGCAATGAAATTACTAATGCCCATGAAATTACTGCGCGTGGATTCATTTTTCTAGAGAGCTCACCGCCCTCTACATAACCAATGCATGCACTGATGCCACCAAGCACTAGCAGGCCATCAATATAAGTAAAGCTCCCTGAGTTTTTGAGTAGGGCGTATAGAACTACTAAGCCAGCACCCAAAAGAGAAACCAGCCAAAATCCCAGCGAAGGGCGCTCTTTAAAGCGCAAAACGCCAATCACGGTGGTGGCTAGCGGCATCATTCCCAAAATCACCGCGCCATGCGACGATGACCCTTGAGTCATAGCCACAGTAGTAAATATGGGAAACCCAAATACTACGCCGAAGGCTATTACTACAAACTTCGCAAAATCAACCTTACTGGGGATGGCCTCTTTTTTATAAGCAAGATAGGCCAGCGCCACCATGCCAGCTAAAGTCGCCCTACCAAAAGCAATGAAATAGGGGTTAAAGCTTAAGACGGCAATCTTACTAACCGGGAGCGTTAAGCTAAAAATAAGGATGCCAATAAAACCAATCAGCATTCCTTTGCTTTCTTTATTCACCATTACCCTTTATCAATTATTGGATTGATTGTATTAACAATCGCTCAGAGGCGGGCTGTAATATAAGAACACTTCTTATGAAATTGAACGCTTACATTCAGGCCATCTATCTTGCCCCATCCGCAGGCGCACAAATGGAATCTGTCGACCATACCAGGGTTAATTCTGGCGCTGGCCTTGAGGGCGATCGCTATGCCATGAATGCGGGTGCATATTCAGCCACAGAACCAATTAAAGTACGTCATATCAGCCTGATAGCTTTATCAGGCATTGAGACGGCCAATGAGTGGCTTACAGCCGGTGATGAACCCACTTTCGATGGGGCCGAAACACGCCGCAATATTGTGCTTGCAGGAATTTCCGCATCAGACCTCAATAGTCTGGTTGGGCAGCAATTTCGGTTGGGCAACATTCAGATGCTGGGTACAGAGCTTTGCACACCCTGTGAAAGGCCTGCGCAACTTCTGAATAGACCAAGCTTCATGGATGCATTTGAGGGGCGCGGAGGGATTCGGGCGAAGGTTCTCAATTCTGGGGCCCTTGAACTGGGTGACGAGCTATTTAAAGAGAATGAGAAACCAGATGATTGAATACCGTGATGACTCCACCATTACCGCCGAGCAAGCCATTGATCTTTACAAGCGCTCCACCCTTGGAGAGCGGCGCCCCATTCATAATGTTCAGACATTTGATGCCATGATCAAGAACGCCAATCTCTCCATTACCGCATGGGATGGCGAAATATTGGTAGGCATTTCTCGATCGCTAACCGACTTTGCTTATGTGGCTTATCTTGCAGACTTGGCCGTTGACCAACAATACCAACGCTCCGGTATTGGCAAACAGCTTATCGAAGAAACCAAAGTACGCTTGGGTCCAGAATGCATGATCGTGCTTTTAGCAGCACCTAAAGCAAATGAATACTACGAACATATTGGCTTTGAACATAACCCACGCGCCTGGACTCTCAAAAAATAATTTAGTCTTTATCATCACTGAATGACTAACACTAGATTTTGTTTGGTTCGCCATGGCGAGACCGACTGGAATGCAGAACACCGCCTTCAAGGCCATACCGATATTGGCCTCAATGCCAGAGGCCTGGCCCAAGCAGAACAAATGGCGCGCGCCCTCAAAAGTATTGATTTGCAATTTGATGTTTTATACACGAGCGATCTGCAACGTGCAGCCAAGACAGCGGCGGCGATCGAGCAATTATTTAGAACATCCGCAATCAGCAATGTCGCGTTGAGAGAACGGCATCTTGGTGCCTTACAAGGCATGACCACCGATGAAGCTCCAATGCGCGAACCGGCACTCTGGAAATCTCACCTCAGCAGAAATATTCACGAAAATTTACGTGATGGTGAAAGTATTCAACAATTTTCTGATCGTATTAAAAATGCGCTTGAAGAAATTCGCGAACAGCACTTAGGCAAAACTATTTTGTTAGTAAGTCATGGTGGTGCATTAGACATGATGTACAGAATCGCAAGCAATCAAGCTCTCGACTCAGAAAAGGCTGTTACGGTACCGAATGCCTCTCTGAACTGGATCAGCCATGACGGGCTTGAGTGGAAGGTCAATAGCTGGGCAGATACAAGCCACTTAGAGGATTTGGCCCTAGACAATCTAGATCTCTAGAGGCCCCATGGGCTTATGATGCATATATGAAATCGATCTTTTGGATAACAGCCCTTTTCATGGCCGCCGCAATATGTAGTCCTGTCTATGCAATAGATGACGTTCCCGATGCGCTTCCAGATCACATCGTTGGGGATATTGGTGCTGCTGTTTATACATCCAACTTGCATATTGGAACCGAGGGTACTCAATCCTTAGTCCTGCCTTATGCCTTTTTTGACTATCAACGTTTCTTTGCCCGCATAGATGAAGTAGGCATCAAGACTTTTAAGATGGGATATGGCTACTTTGAGGTGATTGGAAAAATAAACTTAGACACCTACAAAGTGAAGTCTTCAATCAATGGAAGCTCAATTAACCGAAGCGATCCAATCCCCCTAGGTCTGGGAACTTTTCAGGAAACACCTATCGGTGGATTTTTTGTAAATGCGTATCACGACTTTGGAAAATCTAAAGGTGCTCTGTATGAGTTTTTATACTTCGCCGAAATAGAAACCTACAAAAAAGTAGTGCTCTATCCCCAAATTGGCGTAGAGCGGCAATCAAGTCAGTACGCCAATTACTACTATGGCATCAACCCTGGAGAGTCAACGCTTACGGGCTATGCAGCCTATACAGCCCCTGCAACAAATAATCTTTTGGCAGGCCTAATGGTAGAAATTCCGGTAGTAGACAACTGGTACATCAATGTTTACGGCAAACGCAAATGGATGGGTGGCGGCATCAATAACAGTCCAGTGATGAATCGCTCATTTCAAGATAATATTTTTATGGCGCTTGCTTATCGCTTCAAGTAAAAAGCCGGTTGGCGCTTAAAAAGACATGGCGAGAATGGATAGGCCCGATATCAGCATCACCAACTCCATCAGTAGTAGAAATTTCTTCTCTGGCAATGCGAGCACAATTCTCTTGGAGAAAATAGATCCGACCAAAACACAGCTTCCAATCAGAAGCCCTTGAATAATAGCGGTCGTGTTCAAAAAACCTAGTTGGTGAAAAGTAATCCCCTTGGTAAACAGAATTGCCAAAGTACTGGCCGCCTCAGTACCTAAAAATGCGCCTTTAGTGAGGCCATATGCTAAAAAGAATGGCGTATTGATGGCGCCCGTGGTTGCCACAATGCCTGTCAAATAGCCAATGCCGGCGCCCACCAAACCCATCTGCCAAAGCTTTAAATAAAAATTCTTTTTACGCATCCAACGGCGGATCGGAATTAATAATATTAAGAATATTCCTAAAGTTATTTCAATAAGACGATCATCAAGCTGTACTAAAGTATTGACGCCTAGCACGGTGAATGGAATTGCTGTCAGGCCATAGACAAAACATACCCGCCACTCAATGACGCTCCACCACAAGAAAATGCGCGAAAGATTTGCTACCGTGGCCACCAATGCGATTACCGGAATTGCCTGGATAGGCCCATAAAAATACACCAGGGCTGGCATCAATATGATGGTGGTGCCAAAACCTATGACGCCACCCAAAACCCCGGCGCCTAGGCCCAATAAGCCTAGAACTAAGGCCTGAATAATCAAATCAGACAAATCGTTTATCTCGATTCAGCTTTGAAAAGGACTTAACGCCCCGTCTGACAATCTAAGGGCATCTCCCACATGGGCTTGCCCTGACTGTAGTTGCAATTCACGCCGTCTGGAGAAGTGGTGCTTGCAAGACAGCCACTTAAGGTAATGGCAAAGAAAGTTATGGTTAAGGTCAGGAATGTTTTTTTCATATTGGCTCCATTAATTATTTCTAATTTATAGCAGATTAATTATTGGCTAAACAATCGATACAAGACCCACCCTAAATTCAAAGCCACCAAGGCAATCAGCGTGTAAAAAGTAAACTTCATTCCCAGCACACGCTTGCCAAAATCTGGTGGGGGAGTATTCATACCCTTTGCATGAATTAAGCGTCCAATAATGAGCGCAATACCCGGAATAGCAACCAACAACCATGGGGCATTATTTAACTCAAGACATGCAATTAAGATGATTCCAAATGGCACATACTCAGCGAAGTTAGCCTGAGTGCGAATCGCTCTTTCTAGATCTTCATGACCCCCGCTTCCTAAGCCCACTTTATTTTTTCTTCTCAGACTAATAACAGCTAAAGAGAGTTTGATAAAAATTATTGTTAAAACAGATGCAATGATTGAGGTAATTAATAGCATTCATCTCTCCTTAGATAACTGTCAACACTTGACTTAAAGAATTGCCTTCATAGTTTGGCTTTTCTCCAATCTCCTCAAAGGGGTGTCCAAGGCGATTAACCCAAAAGACATCAAAGCCATACCACTTGGCAGCAAGGGCATCCCAAGCATTGCTTGATACAAAGAGGATTTCTTCTTTCTTGACGGGAAATGCTTTTAAAAGGAGCTCATAAGCTTGTGGGGCCGTTTTAAATAAACGCACTTCTTCAATAGTGACGACTTTGTCTAAGTAAGGGCTTAAGCCATTACTCTGCACTACAGTAGCCAACATCTCCCTGCTGCCATTGGATAAAATCGCAGTAGCAATTCCCTTCTCCTTTATGGTCTTAAGCACATGAAGGCTATCTTCAAAACCAGTAAGCTTTGCATACTGATCCATAAGACGCTTTTCGTATTCAGCAGTCAGGTCTAACCCCATCCGCTTACAGACATAACGCAATGAGCGAATCGTTAACTCCCAAAATGGAAGGTAATGTTTACTGCCATTTGGATTGGGGTCGCTCATGGTCACCAGTCGGGTGTATTCAATTTGGCGATCACGCCACATCAGAGCAAAGGCCTGTCCATGCCCTGGAAATAATTCTTCTGCCAACTGCCCCATCGAATACACATCGAATAATGTGCCATAGGCATCAAATGCGATTAGCTTGTACACGCAGCCCCCTAATTTTTAGTATGCAATTCTATTGTCGTTTAAAAACAATATTTTGGGCGTCGGCGTACTAGAACCAAAGTATTAGCTTGAAAAAGGGGTCTTAGAGCTAAAGTTTTATATCGCAATACGAATGCGCTTTCTAAGATGGGTCATTACCGCTCACTTACGAAAGGCTTTTGGCAATGCATACAAAAACTGCATCGAATCAAAGTAAAAATTACTCACAAATGATGAATCATCCCAGGGCACATGAGTTTGCTCGTATTGTTGAGTGGTCCATTCAGGCGGAAGGACTCAAGGACGGCTCACCAGTCAAGACCGCAGAGACCACACAGGTCAATCTAGCAATTGCAGTGTAAATAAAACTCCAATGCCAGTCCAAATAAAAACTGCTCGAAAGCGGTTTGATGTTTCTTTATGGCCTGGGGTTTCATCCACAAGACCTCAAGATATATGGCTTTATTCCTAATCGGTAAATTTTTCTAAGGCATGCCAACCAAAGCTGAGCAAAGGAAGCATGTCTTTAGCAAAGCCTGCAACCTCCTTTACTAGTTCTTTTGAACAAATCACCGCTCGGGGGAGCTGCTTTCGAATAATCCAACCCTTGAGCTTGATTGCCCCCTCCACCTCTTTAGGAACATCATTAAAACCCCTGGGAATACGAGCTAAGGTATGTGAATAATCAAGCTCATAACCTTTTCTTTTTAGCGATTTTTCTAAGGCCGCCCAAGCTTTTGGGTTATCCAAAATACCTTGTCTGAGCTTTTTAAGGATATGCGCTTCTGGTTGCAAATAACCGGCTGCGCACCTACTGCCCAAGGGATCTAAACGAAAATACAAAACGCCAGATGAATGTTTATCTCCGGTTCGCGTAAACAGGCCGCTAGCATGCATGTTGTATGGATGTTTTGCTTTTGAAAATCGAGCATCTCGATTAATTCTAAAGAGTGATCTTTTAGGATCTCCCCACAATGGGATCTCTTTCTTGGCAAGATGTTCAGATAAGGCTTCTGTAAAGCGTTTCATTGGTTCGCGCACAAAGTCTTCGTACTCGGAACGATGCTCTGCAAACCAAACTCTATTTTGATTGTTAGTTAGGTCTTCCAAGAATTTGAAAGCTCTTGAATTGAATCCAGAAAACTCTGTCATTGAATGATGATTTTTATCGGAATTAGTATGGGAGGTTGATCATGGTGAGGCTTTATTCTTTATAGCCCTAGTGATCCATCTTGCCAGGGACGCCATGAGCAATATCCCTGTTATGTCCCCCAAAAACATAACTTCAATGCCGCCCCATAGGTCTTGAGAGTGTCCACTTAAATAAAGAATAGATTGTGTCACTAGGCTATTTAAAACCGCATAGCTTGACGAGATGGCAAGCAATGAGGCTAGCTTTAAATTCGATAGCTCACCATCCAAGTGAAACTTATCTGAACAAATCTTACAAACCAGCAAAGGCACTCCAGCACTTCCAATCGACAGCATAAACACTAGGCCAAATTGCCCTGGAAAGGGATACATTACCCCCCAAACATTAGAAACAATAAATATGGCAAATGCGCCAATGGGCCCAGCAATTAGGGTCATTAATATTTTGATGCCACTGGGGAGATGAACCAAGTGGGCCCCAGGGGTCAAATACAAAAACTCAGTACAAAGGTTATTGGCGAAATAGAAGATGCCGTAACCAAGGGTAAGGACTGTGAGTAGTTTTATATTCTGAAGAAATGGGTGCATATTGGTTTTGTACCACTGAATTACAAGTCATCGACTCGAAATGAAAACAGCCCTAAGGTTGATGGGTTGCCCAACACTGTCACTAAACAGGATCTATATGCGTCATCACATTGAGGACTGGCAATTGTTTCTTAATTTGATTGCCAGCGTTTAAGGCGATATCGTGGCCAACCTTAACGGTGGCATTTGCATCCACATCAATATGAACATCCACCAAAATCATGTCGCCCATCTTGCGTGTTCGGAGATCATGAAAGCCTCTAACACCATCTGTAGATTTAATAATCTCCTCTATTTGGCGATGCTCTTCTTCAGAGACTGCCCTGTCCATCAAGTCATGAAGAGCCTCCCAGCCAAACTTCCAACCCATTTTTGCCACCATTAAGCCCACCACTAAAGCGCCGATAGCGTCAAAGATTGGGTGCCCTAATAAGGCGCCAACAATACCAATTGATACCACCAATGAAGAGGCCGCATCAGATCTAGCATGCCAAGCATTTGCTACCAACATTGAGGAGCGAACTCGCTTAGCTACTGCGAGCATATATCTAAATAGTATTTCCTTTGCAACTAAGGAAGCCAATGCGACATACAAGGCTAGAATTTGAATTTGACCCGCTGGCACTGGATTCACAATCTTTTCTCCAGCCTTAAAGAGCATCCCAGCACCAACCACCAGTAAAGAAATTCCCAAAAATAAAGAAGCAGCAGTTTCATATCGTTGATGACCATAGTGATGATCTTCATCTGCATCTTTAGCGCTATGGTGATTGGCAAAGAGCACTACAAAGTCAGCGACCAAATCTGTTGCAGAGTGAATGCCGTCTGCAATCAGGCCCTGGGAACCAGAGATGATGCCTGCAAAGACTTGGGAAACTGTTAAGCCGATATTAACAACGACGCTGACTAGGGTGCTTTTCTTGGCAGCTTGTTGCTTAGCAGGTGTTTGTGATTCGTGATCTTCCGAAGCTTTATCCATAAGTTAATACTAGCAAATAAGAGTGGGGTTTTGATTTTGTTTTAAGTGTCTTCCAAGCAATAGGCCAAGTACTTGGGAAATAAAAAACCACTCCCGGGTGGTTTTAGCATTTCTTGGTGCTCTGAGGGCGCGCCTACCGGCACGAGGGATATTTAATCCTTATCGGCATATTGCATTTCCCCATTACCAAACGACCAATTTTCCTTGTTCACCTCAAGCAAATTTATAAAAATATCTTGAGGCCTGACATTAAGCTTTTTTACTAAAGTCTCGCAAATAGCTTTATATAGTTTCTTTTTTATTTCTATCGATCTACCAAAGCTGATGGTCGCCTGAATAAAAATAATGCTCTCTGAATATTCAATTCCTAAATAGCTTTTCGGAATGTTTATTTCCATAGCGTCGTGTCTAGTAATAATCTGAAACTTGTCGTCTTCGGGAACGTTGATGTACTCCCGCATCACGTTATAAATAATATCCCCGACCTGTTGGGCAAAGCCCTCAGAGTGTTTTTTGCTTAAATCAATTCTGACCAATGGCATCAATATTCTCCCTAGCTTCACCTATCTTAAACAGATACTATGAATTACGCCTAGCCTTAAGTGAGCGCTAAATGAAAAAACCACCCAAAGGTGGTTTTTGTATCTCCTGGTTGCCGGGCTATTCCGCATAGGTATAGCTTGTTTCTAACTCCTGCGGCTTGGAAGCTTCATGGGAATATTTCAAAAAATTTTCTCGATGTCTTCTATAGAACAAAAGTCCCTCTTTAATGCTGGCTACCGAGGCGCCTTGTTCCAGCATCTTATCCCACAGGTTCCAATCCTCTTGAGGGTGGCGGCCATTTTTATATCTTTTTTTGTAGCCAATTTTTTGCCCAAAAGTTGTACGGTACATCATTGAACCATGGTGCTGTTCTTGACGATCCCAATAAAAGTCACCTTGATAAGGCAGGGTCTCGCCAGGCACTCGCCCTAATATTTCTTCTTTTAGTTCACCAGTGACAACAATGTCGTAGGTAACAATATCGGCGCTAGCATTTGATAGCAACTCAATTGCATCTGATCGCAACCAATTATCAGCACCTATGAACAGCACATATTCTGTGTCGATTTGAGACAGTATGTCTTGAAAGTTATCCACAACTCCCAAGTTTTTATGCCTCAATATATATTCAATATCAGGATATAGGCTTGGCAAATGGCCGCAATCTAACGCGCCATCGTCAACAAATAAGATCCTTTTGGGACGAGTAGTTTGTGAGAGTAGTGACTCGATGCAATGGGCTGCAAGGTGTCCGTATCTAAAAGAGGCAATAACGACAGTAATCATATTGAGTGGCATTAGAGCACGAAACTATGTCATTAAGACTCATAAAATCTCGGTTGGTCGAAATGAAAAAACGTCTGATAGTAATTTTGGTGCTTCTTGCTAGCCCGGGGTGGAGTCTAGACGGGTACGAGGAGACAAATCTGCGGCAAGACTTTCGTTTCAATTGGCTGCGCTCATTTGGTCAGCGCACGCAGAAAGTGCCGCTGCTATTTACAGGCTAGGACTTGTATAGGCCTATATTGACTGGCTCTTTGTGCCATGGATTCAAACCGTCCTCGCATACTGTTTTTTATAAAATATTCAATGATGGCCGAGGGAATAATTGAGTTGGGCTCAATTTGAGCGTCATACTTAAAGACTGTTTTATCTTTTTCCTCCAGCAATTTCCAAGTCCCTTTGTATAACCTATTGTCCCCACTGATCTGCTCAAATGATAGGGATCTATTTGGTAGCTCTGTATATTCCACCGTTGATTTCATCTCTATAGGGAAAAATAGAATTTGCTCTTCAATTACTCTGTATACGCGCACCTTATTGCCTGCTCTTGCAATAACCCTTGCTTCAATGATTCCTGGGATATTTTTAGAGCCCTCGTAATCTGTTAAGAATGTATAGGCGCTACAAATATTGATTGGTACAGAATAACTTGCTTGAGCATGAAAACGGCCATCCACCAAGGTCACGTTCATATGAACATCAAAGGGATTGGAATTCTCTTGAGCAAAGCTCTGAGAAATAAAGAAGGCTAAGGCAAGTGTCAAAAACCATTTCATTAGCTAATTTTAGGGGCTTATGGATTTTGCCGTTTTAAACAACACCTCGAGTAGATTAATGTGTCCTAGAGAACACTTCTTTTTAAATAAGTCTTATAAAGTAATTGGAGGGATGGTCAAGCAGACATTAGAGGATACGATAAGTAAGAAGTTTTTCTGCTTTCCAACTTACAGCTAGCAATCGCCAAATCTCCATTTCCTATAGTTTTGTATTTGCTTTTGCTGGACAACAAAATGAAAAACCATCCGAAGGTGGTTTTGGTGTTTCTTGGTAGCCCGGAGCGGAATCGACCGGGGCCTAGGATGCCTTACTCTGTGGGAGCCAATTCTGCTCCAGCTGGTCTTTTGTAGCGGTTGTAAGACCACATATATTGATGTGGCTTAGAAAGTATCATCTCTTCAAAATAGTGGTTCATTTCTGTACAGGCAT
>CANBSM010000130.1 GCA_947372155.1 Burkholderiaceae bacterium | reverse complement strand
GGATTGGCTAAAACGTGCTGCGGTTGCAAAAGCGGGTATCTATGCAAACGATTCAGTTGAAGCTATGTATCCATTAACTCGGATGGATAGCCAAGGAGAAATGCTTGATAGCGGTAAGCACAGTTACACGCTCACTTTTGCAAAGGATCAGCTTCCACCGGTGAATGCATTTTGGTCTATTACGATCTACGATAGCAAGACGCAACTCTTAATCGAAAATCCAATCAATCGCTATCTGATTAACTCTCCAATGCTGCCAGGGTTAAAGAAGAATGCTGATGGATCGGTGACGATCTATATTCAAAATAAATCGCCAGGTAAATCGAAAGAAGCAAATTGGCTGCCAGCACCCAATGGTCCAACCTATATTGTTATGCGACTTTACTGGCCAAAAGAGACTCCTCCATCCATATTGCCGCCGGGTGAGGGGGAGTGGAAGCCGCCTGGAATTGCTTTGGTGAACTAAGTTACTTCGCTGTGGAGATTTTTTATAACTGGTGGGTCGGGCGAGATTCGAACTCGCGCCAAGCGATTTAAAAGTCCTTCTAGCGAAGGTTATGCCCGCCAAAGTCTCCTTTGGGTCGTTAGCTGCCGTCCAGAAAAGTAAGCGTTACTTAAAGTAACGCTCCTTAATCGCACATAAAACTATTTGGAGCAACGAAGTGTTAGATGGTTACTCCAAAAATCCTTTGGTTTTGAAAACCAAAGAGTGAGAGACCATTTCCTTTAAATCCCTGAATTTGCTTACACATTTACTTACACACCGACACTGACCACCCGCAGAGCCACTGTTTATATGGGTCTATCATGGGCTTCTGCTCTCATAATCCTTTGGTCCCAGGTTCAAGTCCTGGTGGGCCCACCAGAAATGAAAATACCAACCTTCGGGTTGGTATTTTTTTGAGCGTTACTTTAAGTAACGCTCGCATAAGCCTGCAGCCCTATCTGATTTCCAGAAGCAATTGGGGCCAAAGGATAAGATTTTATATAGTTGGCTTTTTAATCAATCGAACCTACCTATGCTACGCTAGCACTTACTCACGATATGGTGCCTA
Organism: Burkholderiaceae bacterium; assembly: GCA_947372155.1. The sequence continues at coordinate 4,886 of CANBSM010000130.1, read as the reverse complement.
TTCATACGCTAGCCAAACAGATGGCTGTTTGGGTCAAATGACTTTCACTAAAGCGCAAGCCGAAGCTGCAGGTAAATTATTCGAGCTAACGGATGAGGAAATGGCTTGGTTGCAAATTGTTCCTTACAAAGGTTCATTGCCAACGGCCGTGCCAACTGATCCTTTGATCTATCGCTGGTATGAGATTGTTAGTGTCTATGGAACAACAATTAAAGAGCTCATCCATGAAGAGTTCGGCGATGGCATCATGAGTGCGATTGATTTCTCAATGGATATTCAGCGTGAGCCAGACCCTAAAGGAGATCGTGTACAGGTAGTGCTCTCAGGAAAGTACTTGTCATATAAGACTTATTAATACTGAGATTGATAATCAAAAGCCACCCTCGGGTGGCTTTTGTATTTCTGAGGCTAGGGTAAAGATGTAATGTTTATTTTGGAAGCAGAATAATTTCACCAACGCCTGAATGATCATGTTTGTCGCCATAGCTGCGGGTAAATTCAGCTTGCGCGAATTCGCCAGAACAGTGACCAGCGGCAACCCTTTCGATTCCCCACTTATTTTTAAAGTTAGACACAATTTGAGTAATCTGCTGATCGCTTACATCCACTAGATGTAGACCTCCAGCAAGGGTGTAGATTTTGGGATCGATTTCAGCTGCTGCAGTTAATATTTTTTCGATCCCAGGATGAGAACAGCCAACAATCACAGCCAAACCTTTTGGTGTCTTAATGGCTAGTGAGAGTTCATTGAGTTCTAATGTGCCCTTATTCTCGGAAACAGTTTTAAAGAGATAGAAACCCGGCATCACTTCGGTTAGTTTATCAATCAGTTGAATACTTGCCGTAGGCCATGCGGAATCGACCTTGTATTTATCTTCGTATTTGCCATCAAAGTAATGGAGATCTTGTGGAACATCATCTACTTTTCTGGAGATCAACTTTCCGAGAGGGCTTGCACCGACGATTGGATTTCCAAAGGAGCCCGCTTCGGTAGGGGCATAAAACTGTACTTTAGGATTTTGCTCTATTACATACTGAAGTCCGGATGTATGATCGCCATGTCGATGTGAGAGCACTACAAAATCTAGATTCTTTAAATTAATTTTGAGTTTCTTCACATTCTCTGAGAAGACCTTATATTGACCGCCGGTATCAAACAGAATTCGCTTGCCACCATATTCAATGAGTGCAGCATATCCCCAGCCACGACCTAGATCCGAAGGCTTACCAAAAGCATCATAAATAATCGTTATCTTTGCTGGATTGCTATTTTGAGCAAGCAAAAATCCGGGAATACTAACAACACTTGAAGCAGCTAGTGCTTTCAGAATTTGACGGCGGTTCATATGACCTCTTGAAGGTTAATTTGTTTTTATTGAATTAGTCTAAGCTGATTTTGGCATCCTTGGCTACCTTACCCCAACGGGACCATTCAGATTCAATCAGGGTATTGGCTTGCGCTGGAGTTCCTGGGGCTGGATTGATTCCACCTTTGATCAGGCTGGCACGTGTTGCCTCACTATTAATCACTTTATTCAGGCTTTGGTTTAGCGTTTGAATGACTGCTGCAGGAGTATTCTTTGGTGCTACGAGTATTTGCCAGCCGCTAATTACTACGGGAACGCCTTGCTCTGAAAGAGTTGGAATGGAGTCTGCCGATGGAATGCGTTTCTCAGTGCTAATACCCAATATTTTGATTCGGCCGCCACTAGCTTGTGGAAGTGCTACGGATAGAGGAACCATCATGGCATCCACATCTCCCGATGCTACTGCGGTAATCGCTGGCGCTGCCCCTTGAAAAGGAACATGCACTAAATCAATTCCGCTAGTTTGCTTGAGCTTCTCAAATGCGATCTGTGAGGTACTTCCAATACCCCAAGAGGAATAATTTAATTTTCCAGAACGTGCTTTTGCATAGTCAATAAATTCTGCAAGATTATTGATTGGCAACTTTGGGTTAATCACTAATGCAAACGGAAAGCTTCCTACTAAGCCCACTGCTGAGAAATCCTTAAGCGCATCGTAATTTACTTTTTTATATACATGCGGATTGATTGCCAGCCCCTCTGCACCCGCTAGAAGTAGGGTGTAACCATCAGCTGGTGCTTTGGCAACATAGTCAGTGCCTATCATCGTGTTAGCGCCAGGTTTGTTTTCCACGATGATGGATTGACCTAATTGCTCTGTTAATCCTTGGGCAATCGTACGCGCAGAGATATCCACATTACCGCCAGCTGTAAAAGGCACAATAAGGCGAATGGAGTGATCTGGAAAAGGTGCCGCATGACTTGATGCAATGCTTGCAGCTAGAAATAGAAATAGAAATGCGAATGTCAGTTTCAATAATTGCATGATGAATTCCTTAGTGATATTTTCCGGCCAACAAGGAGCCATATCCCTGAATATTAGATTTAATGCCGGCTATCCGTAGAGAGTTCCACATCGTTGCGGCGATGCTAGAAATAATCGGTTTTCCTAGACTAGCTTCCGCTTTCTCTAGAGCATCAATGGTGGGCATACCAACGCCACTAACAAATATGGCATCTGCTTCTGTGGCATCAACTTGCTTCATGAGTTGTCCAGCTCTTTCAGGAGTCTCGTCGTAGATATTCTTGACGCCGGGTAAGTTGCCAAAGCTGACGATATTAAAGCCGTATTGCTCAAGCAGATTTTTGCAGCGCAAGGTGTTTTGCTCGCTATAAGGGGTACCAAAGGCAATATTGTTGACCCCAATTTGTCTTAATGCCGTCACGACACTACCAAAAGCAGTAATGAAGGGAACATCAAATTCTTTCTGAAGGCGATCCACTAGCTTTGACTCACCATCTTTGCCTAGGGTATAGCTATTGGCGGTATGAGCCATTGCTATTACGCTAGGTTTTACTAATTTCATGAGCGCTAGATTTTCATCCAGATGATCAATTTGGGATTGATTGCGTTCATCTTGTCCTAACAAGCTACCAGTTTCACCAAAGGCCACCATTCTGGTGAAGTGGACTGAAAATTCAGGGCGCGCCATCTTAATGACTTCGCCCTCAGTATTGGGGTTTCCGGGGGGAATTAAAAATCCAAGGCGTGCAAGGTTTTGCATCAATGCTATCTCCAATATATTTTTTTAAGCTACTTTAGCAGTATTTGAACACGCATATGCCTAAGGCTTAAGGGGAACTACTTAAATACGATTGATGGCATCTGCAGTAGAGTGACCTTACAACAAAAAAGGAGACAAAAATGCGTAGTTTAAAAACTTATAAAGTATTACTCGCCGGTTTGATTGGGGCAGCTTGTATATCCGCCTCAAATGTAGCTCTAGCTCAAGTTGGATTTCCACCGCCACCACCTAAAGTGAGCCCTGCAGCGGGCGTCATTGACATGCACGTTCATCCAGATCCAGATGTCTTTGGCCGCGCCTTGACGGATTATGAGTTGGCTACTATTGCTAGACGCAAGGGTATGCGCGGAATTGTGATTAAGAATCACGTGGTCACCACCAATGACCGCGCTGCACTAGTGATGCAGCAGGTCCCTGGCATTGAAGTGTGGGGCGGCATTGTTCTGAATAAATCTGTGGGCGGAGTAAACCCTTCAGCAGTTGAGTGGATGCACCGTATGTCTGGAGGACGTGGCAAGGTAGTTTGGTTGCCAACATTTGACTCTGACAAGCACGTTAAGACACTGGTTGATAAAAATCAGTCTGGAATCGTAGTTGCTACAAATGGACAGGTAACTCCAGAGTTAGAGGCGGTATTAAAAATTATTGCTCGGGAGGATTTGATATTAGCGACGGGTCATATTTCTGCTGATGAGGTAGTGACAGTAGTCAAACGCGCTAAGGAATTAGGCGTGAAGAATATTTTGATTACTCATGGTTTAACCAATATTCCAGGCTTAACATTTGAGCAAGCAAAGCAAGTGACTGCCATGGGCGCCATGATCGAAATTTGTTACTTACAGTTTATGACTGGTCCAACAGCCCAATACAAGTGGATGACGCATTGGGAGAAAGTTGATGCTGATGTAGTAGCTAGAGCTGTAAAAGAAATCGGTGCCGATCATCTAGTGCTCTCAACGGATTTAGGTCAGCAGGGCATGATGACTCCGCCAGATGGAGTTGAGAATGAGATTGCAGCCGTTAAAGCCGCTGGAGTTTCTCAATCAGACATCGATAAGATGATGAAAAAGAATCCTGCAAAGCTATTGGGCTTGAAAGATTAAATGAGCCGGCTCTAGGTTGATCAGGATAGGATATCGATGATGGGTAATTCAAATGTGGATGATGTTATCAATGCGCGGATGTCTGCGAGGGCATTCACACCACAGTTGCCCTCTCATGAATTGATAGAGCATATCTTGGGAGTGGCCAGTAGGGCGCCTTCAGGAACCAATACGCAGCCTTGGAAGGTTTATGTCCTTGAAGGAAAAATTCGGAATGAACTTTGTAATAAGGTCTGCGATGCCCTCTTTAAAGGCTGTTTTGGCTGCGGCGACGGTAGCGCCGGAAGATCGACGCGAACGCTCAACCATTTGTTCGCTCCAAGGAAAGCCTATTTCTCTTTGCTCCCTAGGACTTAGATTGCCCTGAAGTACTTTTATCAAATAACCTGGGTCGTGGGCATATAGAATTTGGGTATCAGTTGCGCTAGGCGCCTCAAGGAGTTCAATTTCTGGAACTGTAGCGACAAGATCATGCAAACGAGAGTACTTTTCCATTGGAAAGCGATGCCCAGAAGGCAATGGTAAGACAAAATGATCCGTATAAAACGCCTTCACTCTACAACTGCAAATTGCTCTAGCGTTTGAAGGGGGACAGTTTTAAGGGCGCTAATGTGGGTACTCTCCAACTTAATTTGAGGTGCACAATCGGCTTCATGTGCTTCAGCCCAACG
>CANBSM010000129.1 GCA_947372155.1 Burkholderiaceae bacterium | reverse complement strand
GATTCTTTTGCAACTTCTATCAAACTTGCTTGAGTATCTTCTGGTAATAACAAACCAAGTTCACGATTTCGAACATCGGCCTGATTTTCCATTTCTCCAGGGAAGTAGACCTGCTCATGACCTTCCGCTAAAGGCACATCCTTTAATGAGTGGATGTATTCATCTATACGTTGCTCAAATTCTGCGAGGGGTTGGAATGCAGATACATCCATCGAGACAATAAAGTGGCCAGCTCCGCTGCGATTGACGGGATCATATGGTCCATGGACTTGGTCTAAGAATGAACTTCCCGAGAGAACCCCAGAAAGGATATCCACCATAACCCCCATGACATAGCCTTTGTGACCAGCCATCGGCAAAATAAAGCCCTCGATCGCTGCTTGCGGGTCGGTAGTGGGTCGACCATCTTTATCAATAGCCCAATCATTTGGAATGCTTTGACGACGTTTTTGAGCGAGATAGATCTTGCCCCGTGCTACACCCGAATTTGCCATATCCATCACTACTGCCCCGTGCTTTCCGGCTGGCACAGCAATAGACCAAGGATTGGTGCCAATCTTTTTTTGGCGACCGCCCCATGGCGCCATATTAGGCCCTGCATTGCTCATTAAGATTGAAATGCAGCCATTTTGAGCGCCCATGCGCGTGAAGTACATACATGTTCCAAAGTGATTAGAATTCTTAACCGACACTATTCCAACGCCATGCTTCTTGGCCCGCGCTATCGATTCCATCATTGCGCGTTTAGCTACCACTTGTCCAACTCCATCGGCTCCATCCATTACAGCGATGGCTTTGGAATTCACCACCAAGGAAGTATTCGCAACTGGCTTCATGGCACCAGATCTCAAGCGTGCGTAGTACCAAGCCAAACGTAAAAGCCCATGAGATGAATGCCCCCATAACTCAGCCTGGACTAGGGTATCGGCCGTTAGAAGAGCATCTTCTTCAGATAAACCAGTACTTTTATAAACCGCTTTGGCAAACTGAGTTAACTCTTCGTGAGGGATATAGCGGATAGAAGTATTCATAAATTATTGATGAGAAAAGAGCGCTTGGCCTGGAGTATCCATCCGCGCAACCAAGACAGAACCGCTATCAGATTCCGTAATAAATAGATCTTGGTTATCCTTACCGCCAAATGCAATATTGGTTGTCATTTTTCCAGCGCAAGAATTAATCCGCAGCAAAGGTTCGCCCTGTGGAGAAAATTTCCACACTGCCCCCAAACCAGCATGGGCCACATAGAGATTGCCAGCCTGGTCCAAAGCTAAACCATCAGGGCCAGAGCCTCCTGACATTTGAATAAAATTGCCCGCCCTAGTAATAGAGCTATCTGGCAAGATCATTGCGCGCCAAATATTATTCGATCTAGTGGCTGCTACATAGAGAAAATTTTCACCAGCACTTAAAACAATGCCATTCGGACTGGGTACATTACTGAGAAGACAGGAAAGTTGACCTTTATTATCTAGACGGAATACGCGGCCACTGGGATCTTGTAAACCAGTTTGACCTTGATCTGTGAAATACAAATCACCAGACTTTGAAAAGACTAAATCATTTAAACCCTTGAAAGACTCGGTCCTGTATCGCTCGATGAACGGAGTAATTGTTCCCGCAACAGGATCAAGCAGCATCAAGCCATTCTTATGGTCAGCGACAAAGATGCGGCCATCGCGATGAATCTTCAAACCATTTGGTTCGCCATCATATTCAAGCACCAAGGCAACCGCCCCTTGAGGGCTGACACGATAAATTTGACCAAACGCTATATCTACAAGATATAGATTTCCGTCACGATCAAAAGAGGGTCCCTCAATAAAGCAATCAGTCTTTAGAGTTCCTTTGCCGGCTTGCAGTCTCTCTGCGGAAATCTGGCCAGGTTTGCGAAAACCGTCAGGAATACGAGCAAAAACCTCAGTCCCTAATATGGGAGGCGCTGAAAACATCTTATCTCCGTTACTTTTTATAGTTGTGATAAATCTCTAAGAGAATATTACTCCAAGCTTGCATTACAGCAACTTATCAGTCGGGCTGAATATTTCCCTTTTGGATGACTTTCGCCCACTTATCTTGTTCGGACTTTTGGAACCTAGCAAACTCCTCGGGAGTAGAGCCTACGGCAAATGTGCTTAATTGATCAAGACGCTCCCTCACATCGGGCATTTTCATAATCTTGGCAAGCTCTGCCGATAAGCGCTGCACAATTTCAGGTGAGGTTCCCGCCTTCACTTCCAGACCATACCAAGAGGAAGCCTCAAATCCAGGCAGCACACTTTCAGAAACCGTTGGAACGTTTGGATAAGAAGGCAATCTTTTTGCTGTGGTTGTTGCAATAATTTTGAGCTTGCCCGATTGAATATGCTGGGTTGATGTCAGTAATGTGTCGAACATCAAATTCACCTGACCAGCCAAGACATCGCTAATCGCTGGAGCAGTCCCCTTATATGGCACGTGAACCATATCGATATTAGAACGTAGCATAAACATCTCGGGCACTAGATGAGAAGATCCACCATTTCCAGCAGAAGCAAAGGTTAACTTTCCTGGATTGGCTTTTGCGTAAGCCAATAATCCAGCTAAGTCACCGTAAGGGGCATCTACTCTAGTAACAATCACGATTGGCACTGTCACCAACAAAGATACTGGGACAAAATCCTTATTAACGTCATACGATAACTTCTTATACAAGCCTGGGTTGATACCATTTGTGCCAATAGAAACCATCACCAAAGTCTGACCATCGGCTGGCGCTGCCAGGGCGGTCTGCATGCCAATTGCGCCATGAGCGCCCGCTTTATTTTCTACGTAAATGGGTTGGCCCAAAGCGTCGCCTAACTTGTTTGAAACCAACCTCGCCATCACATCCGTAGGCCCTCCCGCCGGAAAGGGAACAATCATTTTTAGCGGGCCATTCGGATAAGCCGAAAAAGCAAGGCTACTAATCAATATAAGGGGTAAGAGCAGAATGCACTTCATATAGTTACTTCGGAATAGGTGCAATTAAAATATGGCCAGTAGAAGATTCCGTCATCACAAGAGACTGTCGATCAGGAGTAAAGCAAACATTGGTGACGGTTTGACCAATGGGAGTCTTGATATAAGCCATTAATTCACCACGCTTATTCAGTTGAAAGACTCCTCCCAGGCTAGCGTGGGCTACGTAGAGATTGTCTTGCTCATCTAAGGCTAAGCCGTCAGGTCCACTCGTTCCAAAAAAAGTTTGGAACGTTCCCACTTTACCAGTTGCAAAACCAGCAAAGATTGGCATACGCCATACATTATTTGCTCTAGTGGCGGCAACAAATAAAAACATGCCAGCACTATCGAATACCAAACCATTTGGACTGGGTACATTGTTGAGAACTACATGGAGGGTGCCGCTTGGCTCTAAGCAATAGACTTTGCCAGATGGGTCATGCAAGCCTGTTTGCCCTTGATCCGTAAAAAATATATTGCCCTTGCCATCCAAGATTAAATCATTCAGACCCAAAAAGTGCTGATTACTATTCTTGGGGCCAGACAGCACTGTTTCTAATAATTTTGTACTCGGGTTTAATCTCAGCAGACCCTGCTTGTGATCTGCAATCCAAATCTGACCTTCTTTGTCAATTGCTAAACCATTCGGCCAGCCGTCATATTGAATGACCAGTTCCCAATTTTTATCTGGGGAAATTTTAAAAATTCGGCCATAAGGAATGTCTGTGACATATAAATTTCCCTTGGCATCAAAGACGGGCCCCTCTAAGAAGCTATCGATTAACTGACCTGGCTTATTGATCTTAGCCCATTGGTTTTCTTGGGCAACCCTAAATGAATCCGGAACGGCAGACCAGATACTGGCCTCAATGATTTTGGGTGCTTGAAATTGAAGATTCCACATAACGATTTATTATTCCGCAGTTAGACCAGCTTGTTTGACGGCAACCCCCCACAACTCAGATTCTTTTTGTATGAATTTTTTGAACTCAGCGGGACTCACAGCTCCAGGTTCAGCGCCTAGTTTAGTCAAGCGCTCTCTTAACTCAGAATCAGATAAGCCTTTTTTAACCTCTGCAGCCAATTTATTAATAACAGCTGTCGGCGTCCCCTTGGGAGCTGCTAAACCAAACCAATTAGAAACAGCGTATGTTGGCAAACCAGCCTCCTTAAATGTCGGAATCGTTGGAATGGTAACTAACCTTTTTGACCCAGTAGTAGCCAACCCCCTAATCTTGCCGCCTTCAATTTGAGGGATGGCAGTTGGGGCCGCCGTAATGATAAAGTCAACTTGCCCTGATAGGACAGCTAACATAGCCTCACCAGCCCCCTTATATGGGACATGAGCAACCTCTATTTGCGCTACATACTTAAAGAGCTCAGCCGATAAATGCGTAGAGCTTCCAGCGCCACCAGAACCATAGTTCAGCTTTCCTGGATTTACTTTTGCATAAGCAACTAAGGAGGACAATGATTTGAATGGGGAGCCTTCCGGAACAACCAAAACTACTGGCGTTTGAGTAATGATGGCAATCGGCTCTAAATCATTTGGGTGGTCCCAAGGCAATGACTTAAATAAAGATGGCAAGATGGCATACGTGGTGTCATTTGCCAATAACGTGTAACCATCTGGCGGAGCCTTAGCAACAAAATTGGTTGCAATCGTACCTGAGGCCCCCACTTTATTTTCTACATAAAAAGATTGCTTCATCTGCTCAGTGAGCTTTTGTGCGATCTGTCTTGTTGAAAAATCAGCCGTACCACCAGCGCTGTACGGCACAATAATTTTTACAGATCTATCTGGATAGCTTTGTGCCATGGATGTGCCGCATACCATCGATCCAATTACAGCAATCCAGTAATGGATAAATTTACTATTCACTTATATCTCCGAATATTTTTTTAATAATGAACTGAGCCATTTTCTACAAATTCTGATATCTCTTCTGAACTATAGCCAAGTTGACTCAGAATTTCTTGAGTTTGCTCGCTAAATTTTGGTGGGTTATGACGAATACCCAACCTTTTGCCATCCATCATCAATGGCAACAAGGGTATTGTGGTTTCTTGACCTGCCTTTGGTCCGTCGGTAATGCGAATAGGGGCTAAGCCGCCAGTAGCAAGCAAATGAGGATCTTCAAATAACTGCTCAGGTCTCGTAATAGGCGCAAACGGCAACCCATGTTTCTCAAATACATCACTAATATGCTTTGCTGTGAATCCCACTAAACGCTTTCTTACTTCTGGAATGAGTGTTGCTCTTGCCTCTACACGCTGGTTATTCTGCCCAAGATTGGGATCAGCATATAAATCTGCAAAGCCAAAGGCATCGCAGAATATTTTCCATTGAGTGTCTGATACCACTGCCAAGAAAATCTTCTCTCCACCGGCCACTTCAAATACGTCATAAATAGCCCATGCAGATATCCGACTTGGCATCGGCTTGGCCGCATTACCAGTTACTGCATATTGCATCATATGTTGGCCAACCAAAAATACATTACTCTCAAACAGTGCACTTTGAATTTCTTGTCCTGCGCCTGTTACATCCCTTTGCCTCAGGGCAGCCATCACTCCGATAGCACCGAAAACGCCGCCCATAATGTCATTTACTGAGGAGCCAGCGCGCAGTGGTCTATCCTCAGGCCCCGTCATGTAAGCCAATCCCCCCATCATCTGCACCACTTCATCCAACGCAGTACGGTGATCGTATGGGCCCGGCAAAAAACCTTTATGAGAAGCGTAAATCAATCGAGGATTAGTTTTTTTCAGAATGTCGTAATCTAAACCTAGTTTTGCCATCACTCCAGACTTAAAATTCTCACTAACGACATCAGCTGTTGCAATCAACTTTTTGACAATTTCAATTCCTTCTGGCGACTTCATATCAAGCGCAATACTTTTTTTATTACGATTAAACATTGGAAAGAACCCGGCACCAGAGCCTAATAGCTTTCTGGTTTTGTCTCCGTCGATAGGCTCTACCTTGATCACTTCAGCACCCAAGTCCGCCAAAATCATTCCACAAGTTGGGCCCATCACCATATGGGTAAATTCAACTACCCGAATGCCTGCATATGGAAGTGTTTTGTTAATACTCATCACCCGCCCCACTGTGTTGCAGGCATAAATCCCTTTGGCGCTCCAGCTTCAGGGACCATTCCGTAAATAATTTCAGAAGGAACACCAGCCTGCAAAGGCTTGCGCGCCTCAAATAGCAAATCTAAATTGATGCCTGTTTTAATGCCCATCGCTTCAAACATAAATACCAAATCTTCAGTAACCACATTGCCTGACGCACCTGGAGCATATGGGCATCCACCCAAACCGCCCATAGATGAATCGAATGAAGTAACACCCTCTTCATATGCGGCCAAGCAATTAGCTAAGCCCAAGCCGCGCGTATTGTGTAGATGTGCCGCCCCTGCTTTACTGCCAATGGCAGCTTTTAGTCGTCTAAACAATCTTTTGATTTGTGCAGGGTTTGCATAGCCAGTAGTATCTGATAAGCCAGACTCATCTGCGCCTGCATTGATTGCCTGCTCCGCCATCCAAATCACTTCATCCTCAGGCACTAAACCTTGTATGGTGCACCCGAAAGCCGTTGCTATTCCGGCCTCTACTTTGACCTCTGGAGCAAATTCTTTACGGTACTGCGCAATCTTTTGAACTTCCTCGATCATCTCTTCACGCGTTTTACGCACATTCGCCAAGGAGTGAGCTGCGCTAGCGGATACAGGTATGGTGAGTTTATGTACTCCAGCTTCGATTGCAGCTTGAGCTCCACGTAAATTGGGAACTAAAGCCATCACCGTCAAGCCTGGGAGCGTCTTGGCATGTCGCACGACTTCCGCAGTATCTGCCATCTGAGGTAGTAATTTAGCCGGAACGAAAGAACCCACTTCAATTTCCCGAACGCCTGCTTTATACAAGGCATCAATCCAGGCATTCTTTTCCTCTGTGGGCATGATTGACTTAATGGATTGCAACCCATCTCTTGGGCCCACTTCACTGATCAAAACATCTGTTGACGCCGAATTCATGTTGTTCTATCCTATAGAATATTGTTCTATTATTAAAGCACATCAACCATACCCTGTCTATGCCAAGAAAAGCTACCAAAGAGAATGACGGAAGAATCCCTATGTCAGATGCAGGGGTGGCTGCTGTAGATAAAGCACTTGCGATCCTCCGACTCTTTACCTCCGAAAGCCCTGAGCTGTCCCTCATTCAAATATCTGAAGCTACAGGGCTGTATAAAAGCACTGCCTTACGCATGCTGGCCTCTCTAGAAAATTCCCTTCTAGTGCTTAAGCGATCTGATGGCATTTATGTACTTGGTCCTAGCATTGCCACCCTGAATGCTGCATATCAACATCATGAATCTCTTGAGACCCTAGTGATGCCTATATTAAGAAACTTGACCAAATCTACCAATGAAAGTGCTGCATTCCATGTACACCAGGGCAATAAACGTCTTTGCCTATATAGAGTGGACTCTGAGCAAGCACTTAGAGATCACATCAAGGTAGGCGACCTACTGCCAATAGATAAGGGTGCTGGTGGAAAGGTGCTACAAGCGTTTGAAGGTGTCAAAGGTAAGGGTTCAGCGCAGATTAGGAAAGACATGGTTTTGGCCATATCCGGAGATAGGGTAAAGGAGATTTCTGGCATATCTTCCCCAGTCTTCAATTCTGAAGGACTGATAGGCGTCATTACCCTCACGATGCCCACTTACCGCTTTGATCCTAAGCAGTCAAATCTCGTTAAGGAAAGCGCAAAAAAACTAACAGTACTTTTAGGTGGCAAGTTTGATTGCTCGCTTACTTAATTCAGAATCATCAATAGATGCTTGGCTTGTAGGTAAATAGCGGCAATTTAATTTTTATCACCAACTTTGCCTGCTGAAATGTCCATGATTAAGCGTGACAGCAAATACATTCTTGGGGTGATAGAACTTACCAATATATATTCATCGTCATTAGAGTGGGCACCAAAGCCTTGGACACCCATACTCTCAATCACTGGATTTTGAGTATCTAGCGCAGCAAACGCAGCATCTGTTCCACCGCCGGCAGCTACCGTTCCTAAAATCAAGTCACGCCCAAGCTCCGAATACACTTTTTTTGCATATTCGGCCATTTGCAAAGACTGTGGACTGGTCACCAAAGGTGGGCGGCGGCGCTCAAAACCAAGCTCTACTTTGGCATCAGGTATTTGCTGCGTTTTGACACGCTCTCGCACTTTATTCTCCACCACATCAAAATCTTCTTTTTTCATCACGCGAACATCGGCAGTGGCAAACGCAATGGAGGGTATGACATTTCGATTAGTACCAGCAGTTGCTAAAGTCCAGTTCATTTTGATCCCCTCTTTAGGATCAGACAAATCACGCATTTGTTGAATCTGAAATGAGAGCTCATCCAAGGCATTGCGCCCCAACTCGGGAGCAGCACCGGCATGCGATGCCTTACCAGTAATATTCAAATTGACCGCTGCAATCCCTGCCGTAGTAAGCGCAATGCGATCTGACTTTGCTTGAGATGCCTCGCATGAAAAAGTGACATCATGCTCTGCGCCTAGTTTGGAAAAATACGCTCGCGCAGCTGGCGAACTGATTTCCTCGTCTCCATTAATCAGAACGGTAACTTTTCCATACTCATTAAATTTCAACTTTCTCAAGCTATCCATAGTATGCAAAATCAATGCTATTCCTTGCTTATCGTCCGATATACCAAGACCGTAAGCCCGATCTCCATCAACTCTAAAGGGCTGCTTAGCTAGCATACCCCTCAGATATACGGTGTCCATATGGGCAATCAAGAGTATTTTCTTTTTGCCTGCCCCCTTAAATTCAGCCTTAACCATGCGGCCTGGCTTGTCAGGTGTATCGTGCATTCGATACATATCTTTACCTGGCTCGATAAACTCCACCTGCCCACCAAGCGCTTTAAGTCTGTTAAATATCAGCAGTGATATCTTATCCAGCCCTTCACGATCTCTGCTGCCAGACTCAATAGATACTAATTCTTTTAAAGTAGTCAAATAAGGCTTTTGCTCTCCCTCAACCACTGAAAATATAGGTTCTTGTGGAGCGGCCATGCATATTCCAGAAGTGCCGATTACGGCGCAAAAAACCAAAAAGCGTTTTTTCATTTACCCCTCCGATTGATGATCAATTGATCATACATAAAATGATCTTGTAGTGCCATATAGGAAATATGATTCAACGCTTACCAACACCTCTTTGACACTCATATATCGCTGCTCAATCAATCCAAGTGGGGTATTGATGCATCACCGAATGAAATAGTTCAGATTCAGTAAATTGATTTAACCATTTTTTTGTCAAGGTGAATGGCAGTTCTTCAAACCTTTGCGGATTGACCATCGCAAACTGCCTCATGAATGGAAAAATAGCGACGTCCACCCAAGTCATTTTGCTGCCCAATAAATACTGGCTAGACCGTAAAGCAGCCTCCATTGGTTCAAGCATGAGTTCGATTGCATCACCGAGCACCTTTTCTTGATCAAGCCCCGGAAATCGATTGGGATATTTATATTGATCTAATAGTGTTTTAAATGGCCCGTCATTTTTCTCAATCCAATCTTGTGCGATATCTATATCGACTA
>CANBSM010000128.1 GCA_947372155.1 Burkholderiaceae bacterium | reverse complement strand
GCCTTGCCTCGACTGCCGCAACAGGCAAATCACCCCTGGAACACGCAGCTTCAGCTGCCACCAAAAAAGAGTGCAGCTTTTTTAATGTAATAGACCTAAAACCGATCTGCGTCGAGATAGCCATCCCGTCTATTACCGATAAAAGTGAGCTCCTTGAAGGACCTGGCGATAAGGTGAAAGACTCTGCCCAGCAATAACTACAGGGCTTATCAGGATCTGGTGCTGCCTAGGGGATAACAGTCTAAAATTGGGTTTTATAAGCAATTGACTCAAGATTGAATATGGCCACAGAAAACTACTACCTCACACTTACCTGCCCCAATAAGCCCGGCATTGTTGCTGCAGTTTCTACTTATATATTTGAGTTAGGCGGCGATATCGAAGAGGCACAACAGTTTGATGACAAAGCATCAAAACGCTTCTTTATGCGAGTGAGCTTTAGCTGCCCTGCAAGTGTAGACTCCCTCAGAACAGGCTTTCTGGAAATTGCAAAGCGTTTTGAACTCACCTGGGAATTACGTGCAGTCAAAGATCTCAAGCGCGTATTAATCATGGCTTCTAAATTAGATCATTGCTTGGTTGATCTTCTCTATCGTTGGCGCATTGGTGAATTGCCGATGATTATCTGTGGCATCGTTTCCAATCATCCTCGCGATGTCTATGCCAGCATCGATTTTGCGGATATTCCGTTCTACCATTTACCTGTCACACCCCAAACTAAGCCGGCACAAGAGGCTAGACTTCTGGAAATCGTTGCAGAGTCCAAAGTGGACATGGTTATTTTGGCACGCTACATGCAGATCTTGTCTGATGACTTATCAACTAAGCTTTCTGGTAAATGCATTAACGTGCACCATTCATTCCTACCAAGCTTTAAGGGTGCCAAGCCTTATCACCAGGCTCATGCCCGCGGTATCAAGCTGATTGGCGCTACTGCCCATTTTGTAACGAGCGATTTGGATGAGGGTCCGATCATTGAGCAAGACGTTACTCGCGTTACCCACGGCGATACGCCAGAGGATTTGGTACGTAAGGGTCGTGATTTAGAGCGGGCTGTTCTTTCAAGGGCCTTGCGCTACTACCTGCATGATCGCGTCCTGATTAACGGCGCGACTTCTGTAGTCTTCTCAGACTAATTAGCGCAGGCAGGCTGCTAAGGACGCACCCCTGGAGACTCCAGGGGAAGACCTCTAGCACGCCACATCAGAAACAGCTCGAGCTGAGCCATCTCTGGTGAGCCATATTCAAATTGTTGGGCCCTGACACCACTCATGCAGTTGCGTAGGCGTCTTTGTAAAGAGCCTAAGGTCTGCCATTCCAAACGGTAAATTGGGTAAGCATTTGGATGCCCTTGCGGTATTGGACTGCCGCCCAACTTCAGCCCAGCCCTGTCCTCGTGGCATTGCGCACAAGATAAATTGAGCTGCCCCATACGCTCATTAAAGGACTGTCGGCCTTTTTTTAAGAACGATGCGTTGGTAGAACTTTCACTGACTGCAATTGACATTCCCTTAGACTGAAATGCAATGAAGGCTGTTAATGCCAGAAGATCTTTGCTCTCATATGCTAAAGCTGGGGCTAATTGAGCGCCAACTCGACACTGGTTGATTTGTCCCTCTAAGGTCTGGAGTTTGCCTTTGATGACTTTTGGATATTGTGTCGCTACACCCCGCATGGATTTTTTCGCATCACCATGACAGGTGCTACAAGATTTGCTCTGTGGACCCACTTTTTGCTGCCACAAAGTTTCACCATCACTAACCCAAAACATTGCTGGATTGAGTGAGGGGTCATCCTGCATCGCTTTGTTCTCAGCAGACATTAATTCATAGCTCGATTGCTGGGAAGGCTGCATCGCTTTAGCTACCCCCATAGATATGAAGCTAGCAAGTATTAGATAAATACTGCCAAGGAATAAAGATGTCTGCTTATTCACGTAACGGTAATGTGAGCCTGGTTTACCGCCTCGTATCCATCATCCCCAACCCATCTAAATTCAAGGGCTCCAGACTCAATAGCAATCGTGGTGAAGATGATTAAGGGATTGGCGCCAATCCCAGAATAAAAATCTGCCTTAAATACTTCGACATTATTGTAAGTGCACGTAAAGGTACGAATGATGTCCCGAGGAATCAGCTTGCCACCTTCGGTATATCGAAAACCTGACTCCATATCATGCTGCGCAATTGCGCGTATCTCAATAATGGAATCTTTTTTAGCTGTCGCAGGCATAGTAATGGACGTGCGGGAAGTTTTACTCATACCATCTCCGTACACGCTGAAAGCGTTACCAATGTTTCAGCAGAGCCCTGCCAAAAGCTACCGTTATTCATCTGCGCAATTGCCCATACCTTCTGGCTATCAGCCAAACGAACGCGCGTCGTAATATTTGCAGTACCCGATCTTGGAGAGAGGTAAACAGTAAAAATATTGGGCAAAGGATTGCCCTCAGCGATCACGTGAATAGTCTTGACGTAATCATTGGCGGTCATCGGACTGTCTACGCTGACCTTAAGCACGACTAAATTACCATTCTCAACTAGTGGCGGTATAACCAGAGTGACTTTACCCTCCCGAATAGCAGCGCCGCCGGTAATTTTTTTAATCGCTTCATCTGCCTCTTCTTTTTTAGCAAAGGCTGCAATCGGATTGAGACAAAACCCCAAGGCCAAAAGCCCAAGACCCTGAACTTGCTTGAGCCATTGCCTGCGATGGTTAGGAATGATTTTCTTCATCTGGTTTTCAGTTAATTGGGATTATTCAAAGTCAGTAAGAAAACAATAACATCTTCGATCTCTTGCCCGCTGAGTATTGTCTGCCCCACAAACTTAGGGGCTACACGATTGAGGTGTTTAGTTTCGTAATAAGCTGGCATGATCGTTTGTGGATTAAAGTGTGCTGCATTCACAATGCGCGCCCTTAACTGCGGGGCATTTAAGCGGGCTACGCTCGCTGTCAACTCCGGGGCTAGATTCCCCTGGAAGCGCTCTTCTGGAAAGGGGCCGTTATGACATAACAAACATAAACCTGTTTGACGGCTTGCCACAATTGCTCTGCCGCGCACTGGGTTACCTGCCTCAGAAGAAAGGGATTCGAAAATCGAATCCCCCGTGATTACTTGTGCAGTTGCAGCGTGGAAATTGAGGATGCCTAGCAATACAAACGCTAGTGCAATCCCCTTTTTCATCGACACAATGTCACTGTGAGCTAACTCTTAAACCAACTTGATGCCACTGTTTTTCAACGGCACCGTACGCAGACGCTTCCCGGTCGCGCGATAAATGGCATTGAGTACAGCTGGTGCAGCTACTGCAATCGTTGGCTCACCCACTCCACCCCACTCCTTGCCGCCACCTTGAATAATGATGGTTTCGACCTTTGGCATCTGATAGAGACGAATTGAGTTAAAGGTGTCAAAGTTCTTCTGAACAACCGCACCCTTTTCAAGAGTGATCTCTTCTTCGAATAAAGCGGATAAGCCATAAACGAATGAACCAGATACTTGGCGTTCAATTTGCGCAGGGTTTACTGCATAGCCCGGATCAGTTGCGGCAACAATACGATGAATCTTCACTTCATTGCCATTTTTAACTGAAAGTTCGCAGGCCGCAGCAACATAACTACCGAAAGAACGCATTTGAGCAACGCCACGATACACGCCTGGTGCAGCTGGCTTAGTCCAACCAATGCCATCAGCTACCGCGTTGAGAACAGCCACTGCGCGTGGGAACTCTGCCATATGCTTACGACGGAATTCAACGGCATCCATACCCGTAGCCTCAGCCATCTCATCCATAAAGGTTTCAATAAAGATGGCATTTTGGTTGACGTTCACGCCACGCCAAAATCCGGGAGGCACATGAGTATTGCGCATAGCGTAATCAATATTCAAATTGGGGAAGCTATAGGTAATACCATGCTCACCGGTAGGATCCACACCCTGAAATGCTAGCGGATCTTTACCTTTATTAGCCTCTACCACTGCTGGACGAACTGAAGCCAAAATAGATTGGCCCGATAAACGCATATTGACCGCTGTCACATTTTTCTTGTCATCTATTGCAGCAGACATCCTGCACATCATGACCGGATGGTAGCGACCTTGGGTCATATCCTCTTCACGAGTCCAAATCAACTTGATAGGAGTGCCTGGCATTTGTTTGGCAATATTCACCGCTTGTGTGGTGTAGTCCTGGAAAGCACCACGTCGCCCAAAGCCGCCACCAAGATTTACTTTGTAAACGTTGCATTTATCTGCAGGAAGTCCAGAAGCAGCGATCACAGCAGCCAATGATGCTTCACCGTCTTGGGTTGGCACCCATGCTTCACAGGAGTCAGCAGTCCACTTCGCAGTGGCTGTTTGTGGCTCTAAGGTTGCATGGTTTAAGAATGGATAGAAATAGGTAGCTTCCAACTTCTTGGCAGCACCAGACATAGCTGCTTTGACATCACCGTTGGTATTGTGAGCAAAGGCATCATCCGCGTTCAAGCCATCTTCCAGCATCTTCTTAATAGAGGCGCTGGAGACATTGGCATTCGTCCCGTTATCCCAAACAATATTCACCTGATCTAAGGCAGTTTTAGCTTGCCAGAAAGTATCAGCAACAACTGCAACTGCTGAGTCACCGACTTGCACTACTTTCTTAACGCCTTTCATGCTTTGCGCTTTAGCTGCATCGTAGCTCTTGACCTTGCCGCCAAATACTGGAGACTCTTTAATGTTCGCCACCAACATGCCTGGCATCTTCAGGTCAATTGCATAGACCTGTCGTCCAGTCACTTTGTCAGAAACACCGTCGATACGATTAACGGGCTTACCAATCAAGGTCCACTCTTTAGGATCCTTCAAAGGCACGTCTTTTGGCACTTCCAACTGTGATGCCGCTACAGATACTTTACCGAAGGTTGTCTTTTTGCCAGACGGTGTGTGGGTAATCACGCTATCTTTTGCTACACACTCTGCCGCAGGGACATTCCATTGATTGGCTGCAGCCTGAATCAACATCATGCGCGCAGCAGCACCGCCTTTGCGAACATATTGCTCAGAAGTACGAATGCCGCGACTACCGCCAGTAGAGTAACTACCCCACACTTTGTTACGCTTTAAGTTCTCACCAGGTGATGGGTAGTCATAAGACACTTTTTTCCAATCACACTGCAACTCTTCTGCAACCATCTGAGCCAAACCAGTAATAGTGCCTTGACCCATTTCAGAACGAACGATGCGAACGACAACATCATCATTTGGCTTAACCACAACCCATACGCCAATTTCTGGGCTAGCTAGTGGAGCCATAGCGGTGGTGCCAGTGCCCATAGCTGCATTGGCAGCAGACATAAACGAGAGATCAAAGCCAATTGCTAAGCCCGTGGCAATTGCGCTAGAGCCAATAACAAAGTGGCGACGGGAAATATTTGTATTTGTAGTCATGTCTTTCCCCTTAAGCCTTGCTAGCCGCATGAATTGCTGCGCGGACTTGCTGAAACGTGCCGCAACGGCAGATATTGGTAATGGACTCATCAATTTGAGCATCGGTGGGCTTTGGATTATTTCTTAGCAAAGCGGTTGTTGCCATCACCATGCCAGACTGACAGTAACCACATTGGGGCACTTGATTGTCTACCCAAGCTTTTTGAACCTTGGAAAGCTGACCACTCTTCTCTAAACTTTCAATCGTCTCGATTCTTTTGCCTTCAGCTGCAGCCACCGGAATTGAGCAGCTACGAATTGCTTGGCCTTCAAATAACACTGTACAAGCACCGCATTGGCCCACTCCACATCCATACTTGGTACCAGTTAATCCAACTTGCTCACGAATCACCCAAAGCAATGGGGTATCTGGATCTACGTCTACCTTGTATTTTTTGCCATTGACATTCAATTCAGCCATGAGTGCTCTCCTGTAAATTCTTTTATGGTTTCAGGGGTGACTGCATTACCCCTATTTATCGTGTGCTTATCTTAACTAAGAATTTATTTATTGCGATGCAACATATATATATGCAAAGCAAAGAATTAGTGGGCCTGCCAGTCGAGAATTAATTCAGAAAATAACTGAGTTGCGTCTGTAATTTTGTCGACATAGCAAAATTCGTCTGTTTGATGGGCCATTTCTGGCTGGCCTGGCCCCAGAATCACCGTGGGTGGATTGCCGATTGCAGGCTTTAATGCTGATGCATCGGTAAAGTAAGACACAGTTTTTTCAACCGGACGAACCCCATTAATTTTTTCACAAAAATCAAACACGCTTGCCATCCAGGGATCTGTAGCCGGCGTGAACACACCCTCGATATCAATAATAGTATCTAGGCGAACGGCGGGTCCTAGTGCTTTGCATAGGCAACCATAAATATGTTGATGGCTTTGGCCCGCAACCGTACGAATATCTAAGGTCATTTCAGCAGCATCAGGAACCGAGTTGATATTGATGCCTGATTTGGCGGTACCCACGTTAAGGGTGCCCTGCCCCATTAACTCATGGACAGGAGTATCAAAGGAAAATTTCTCTAAAGTTAAGGCGGCCTTGGCTAACTTATAAAACGCGTTGTCGCCACGCTCAGGCATCGAGCCATGTGCGGTAACACCATCAGTGGAGGCCTTTAACCAGTAGGCCCCTTTATGACCTAGCAAAGGTTCATTGGCAGTTGGTTCAGCCACGATAAAGCATCCGGCTGGACCCAGAAAATCTAATATCTCCTGATTAGCCGCCAAATGAAAGGCGCCTTCGCAGCCCGTCTCTTCTCCTGCGGTAATGATCATGCTCACGCCAGCACCCTGCTTTGCTGAGTCAGCCATTTTCATAGCCGCAACAACAAAAGCAGCTACACCACTCTTCATATCGCTAGAGCCGCGTCCATATAACTTGCCATCTTCAATAATCCCGGCAAAAGGTTCATATTTCCAAGTGCGAGCACCTAAGGGAACTACATCGACATGACCGGTAAAGCAAATGCTGGGTTTTTCTTCGGTACAGGCGCCAATTTTGGCTACCAAACTCATTCGATGCGGAGCAAATTCAATCTTGCGGCATTCGTATCCGACTGACTCTAAAAGCTTGGCTAAATAGTTGCAAACTTGATCTTCATTACCCGGAGGATTAATCGTATTGAAGCGAATCAGTTCTTGCGTTAATTCAATTGGATCGGGAATACCATTGGTCATCATCATTTATCCAAAATAAGCGGCTTGTACTTCAGCGTTCTCAGCCAATGCGGTAGCACTGCCCTCTGCTACCACCTGGCCTTTAGAAATAACGTATCCACGATGAGCAATAGCTAGTGTTTGACGAACATTCTGCTCAACTAATAAGACCGTGGTTCCCATTTGATTGATTTCTTTAATGATCTTAAAGTTTTCTTTTACAAACAAAGGTGACAGTCCCAGTGAAGGCTCATCAAATATGAGCAACTCAGGCGAACTCATTAAGCTGCGACTAATAGCCAGCATGGCCTGCTCACCACCGGACATGGTGCCCGCCAACTGATTAGAGCGCTCTGCAAGGCGAGGAAATAAATGCTTTACATGCTCACGACGCTGTTCAATAACCTTTTTATCGGTCACCAAATAAGCGCCAGCGGATAGATTTTCATCTACTGTCATGCGTGGAAAAACACGACGTCCTTCTGGAACGCATGCAATCCCCGCTTCAATAATGCGATGTGTTGGCAAATGGGCAATATCTACACCATTAAAAATAATTTTTCCGCGATTAGCTGGCGTCAATCCCAGGACGGAACGAATTAAAGTCGATTTGCCGGCTCCATTGGCACCCAGAATGCAGGTGATTTCACCTTTCTCTACCTTGATGGATACATCCTCCAATACGTCAATCCGATCGTATGCGGTATAGATGTGTTCAATCTCTAATAGGGCCATGATTATTCCTGTCCTAAGTAGGCGACTTGCACTTCACGATTACTCACAATCTCATCGTAAGTACCCTCAGCAATCTTCTTGCCATAGTTCAGAACAATGCAACGCTCAGTCATCCGCTGAATCAAACCCATTTCATGCTCAATCAAAATAATAGTGAATGGCTTAATCTTGCTGCGAACCTGCAAAATATCATCCATGACTTCAGCGGTCTCATCATGCGTCATGCCTGCTGAGGGCTCATCCAAAAGAAGTAAATCCGGCTGACTGATCAGGGCTCTGCAGATTTCAATGCGGCGGCGATCAATCATTGGGAGGCTGGCAACGGGCTCAAATATCTTGTCGGCTAATTTAGGATTAAATGTGAGGAGCAGCTGTCTTACCTGCTCAACCAAGCCTTCGTATTCTTCCTTGAACTTCTCTCTTTGAAATAAATTGAAGAAAAGCCCGGTATTTAATCGACGGTTATCACCAATGGCAATGTTGTCAAAGACAGTCAGCGGTAAAGATAAGCGTGAGCGCTGAAACGTACGAGTAATCGCATGCAAATATACTTGCTGCGCAGTGGCATCAGTCAAGTCTTCACCACGAAATGAAACGCTTCCTGAGCTTGCTTGATACAGGCCGGTAATCACATTAAAGAATGTAGTCTTGCCTGAGCCATTAGGACCTAGCAAGCCCAATACTTCACCCTCATTCACATGAAGATCTAATGAATCTAACGCTGTCACCCCACCAAAACGCATGGTGAGTTTGTCGGCAACCAGAATCTGCTTCTTGGATGATGTCACTGAATTCATTTTTGACCTCCCGCTTTGTTTCCCGGGAAATATTCACGAATCCGCCTTGGCAATAAGCCATCAGGACGGAATAGCAAGATTAAGATCACCACAATGGCATACAGCAAGAAACGGTATTCCTGAATGAACTGAAGCTTCTCAGGGAGAATCACGACAATAGCTGCAGCAGGAATAATTCCCCATGGGTTACCTATACCACCCAAAATCACAATCGATACCAAAATCAAAGAGTCTGCAAAGGTAAAGTTATTGGGAGCAACATAAGCAGTCATCATTCCATAAAGCGCGCCCGCCATACCAGCAATGAAGTTGCCCAATGTAAATGCCACTACCTTCCAGTGTGCAATATTCACGCCAAAAGTAGAGGCCGCAATTTCATCGGTGCGAACCATATCCATACTTAAGCCTATCCATGAGCGCTCAAGGTTACGGGTAATTCTGAAGCTAGCAATGAGCAGAACTAGTGCGATCAGTAGGTATGGGATATAGAAAGACAGCTCAAATCCACCAATATCCAAACCGTCGGATAGGTTCCAACCAAAAATTGTGAGTGGAGGAATCTTCAATCCTTGTGGACCACCCAGGGTGTCATTCACCTCCAAGAAATTACGGAATAGGATGCCAAATGCAATGGTCACCAATGCTGCATAGTGCCCGCGGGTTCTCAGCACAGGGTAAATCAATATAGAGCCAATCAAGGCAGAGATACCGGCAGCAATAAAAAGCACCAGCAAATGTGGAATCGCAGTGTGAGTCGCCAAAATTGCAGCGGTATAACTTCCAATACCAAAGAAAGCAGCGCCCGCAAAGTTCACGATGCCGACATATCCAAATTGAATATTTAAACCAAGGCAAACAATGGAATAAATCAGCACTGTAGCGAGCATCAAGAGCGCAAAGTGTGAATTGTGGAACACCAGCATGGTTATGAGCACACCTGCAATCGAGGCATAAGCAGGAAACTGCGGATGCTCTCTTACGGCAAGCGCAAGCTTATCCATCAACCCCAATTTTTTACCAACCAAACTGGTTACAAATGCGAGGATTACGAGAGCACCTACTTCTAACTGATTTTCAGAGCCGAGCAACAGAATGCAATAGACCAGGCAGGCAATGAAGGTAGATATTAATAACTTCATACTTAAACTCGCTCGCTGGATTTTTCAGAAATCAAGCCTGTAGGCTTCAATCCCATGATGATGATAATTACCGCAAAGGCAAAGACGTCTTTGTATGCACTAGGAACGCTCGGCATTATGGCCGGCAACAGAACAGCGCCAATCGTTTGGAGTCCTGCAAATAAGAACCCTCCCACAATCGCCCCATAGAAATTTCCCAAGCCACCCACTACTGCAGCCGAGAATCCAATCACGCCTAGCAATAAACCCATGCTGAAATTGACTTCGTTGTAATACAGGCCGTTCATTAAGCCAGCCAGCGCAGCCAAGGCTGAACCTAACATGAATGTGATCAAGACAATTCGATGGAAGTTAATGCCCATGATGCGTGCTGTTTCACTATCTTGTGCAACCGCACGAATAGCCAAGCCAATTTTGCTCTTAGTAATCAGACGTTGAACCGCAACAATGATTAACACTCCAGTGATAAGCAAGATGAGACTGTCGGAACGCAAAGTAAATTCACCGAGAACGATCCCATCTACTGGCAGCAACTTGGGGAAAGGTTTGGGATTGGATCCATTTGGATAAAACAAACGGACTAATTCACGCAGCGCTAGGCCCAACATCAAGGTTACCAATAAGGTGTTGATTGGGGGCGCTTTCTGCAAAGGCAGGATGAGGTAGCGTGCAATGACTGCACCAAGAAAGGCTGCAACAGCCAGACTCACTACTACCAACACTAAAAGCTGTAGCCAAGGCGAAGTAAACGTCTCAGCTATACCAATATAGGCGGTGAGGCCAGCAAAGGCCCCCACCATGAGGATGTCACCGTGAGAAAACTTAATGACATCTAAAACACCGAAGTAGAGGGTAAATCCAACTGCCACGATTGCATAAATTACACCCAACATCAAACCATTGAGTAGGTACTGCAAAAAAATATCAAATGACATGCAAAATTACCCTCTTCTACTGCGATTTCAATTACTGGCCTAACTTACGCTGCTTCTTAGCATAGAGGCTATCTTCCCAGAGAACCCATTTGCCATCTTGTGCAACATACTTGGAGATCAAAGGAACAATGTTTTGGCGATGATCATCAAAGCTCACTTTGCCAATAATCGTTTCTACGTTTTGGGTGTTGTTTAAAACTTCCATCACATTCTTACGATTAGGGCCAGCCTTTTCAATTGCAGCCATGATGAGATTGGCGGCTGTATACGCAAAAGGACCGTAGGCTTCAGGCGCATCTGGATACTTTTGTTGTGCGTACTTCGCAGTGAACTCAAGCCCACCCGGGAGTTTTTCCCAAGGCGCACCTTCGATGAAAGACAAAGAACCTTCAGACAATTTACCTAAGCCCTCGATGTAAGCATCAGACTTAATTCCAGAAGTTCCCTCAAATACCGCCTTAATACCCAAGCGATCCATTTGTGTACGAATACGGATACCAATTGGGGTCAAGCCACCAAAGTAAACCACTTCAGGATTAAGCTGCTTAATTTTGGTTAATTCAGC
>CANBSM010000127.1 GCA_947372155.1 Burkholderiaceae bacterium | reverse complement strand
ACTACTGGAGATAAGCGATGGATCTCATCAATAAAGAGCACATCGTTTTCTTCTAAATTGGTGAGTAGGGCAGCAAGATCGCCCGGCCTATCAAGTACGGGACCGCTAGTTTGACGCAAGTTCACGCCAAGCTCTCTGGCAATAATGTGCGCAAGAGTTGTTTTACCGAGTCCAGGAGGTCCAAATAAGAGAACGTGATCTAGAGCTTCTTTTCTAGCCCTCGTAGCGCTAATAAAAATCTCTAATTGGGCTCTAGCTTTAGTTTGGCCAACATACTCATCAAGTTGCTTGGGGCGCAGCGCTCTTTCGAAGACGGCTTCAGTATTGCCAGCTGCACCGCTCACTATGCGGTCATTATTTTCCGGAAAATCTTCGGGAATTGAGCTGAGGTCGTCTGTATGTATTGCCATGCTGAGAGTTTAGTGCTGTTTGTCTATTAGGCTTTAGAGAGATATTTCAAGCCCATGCGAATACCATCAGAAACACTGGTATCGGGTGGAATTTGCTTTAGTGCTAGTAGGGCTTCTTTTTCGGAATAGCCTAATGCCAAGAGTGCCTGCAATACTTCACTGCTAGCTTCAATTGCTTGCGGTTTGCCGCCTGTAATACCGAGATCAGGAGCCAGCTTACCTTTAAGTTCTAAGCAAAGTCGTTCGGCGGTTTTCTTGCCAATGCCAGGTACTTGAGTTAATCGACCTGCTTCTTGAAGTGTAATGGCTTGGGCTAGTTCGTTAACACTCATGCCAGAGAGAACGGCTAGTGCTGTGCGCGAGCCAACACCACTAATTTTAATGAGCTGCCGAAATGCCTCGCGCTCAGTTTCAGTGGCAAAACCAAAAAGTTGCTGCGCATCTTCGCGAACTTGAAAATGTGTCAATAGGGTAATTTTTTGACCCGCTTGGGGTAACTGATACAGGGTGCTCATAGGCACATCAACCTCATAACCAATGCCTTGGCAATCTACCAAGAGACGAGGAGGGTGAACTGAAACGAGGGTACCTTGAATGCGACCAATCATGTAGAGATCTTAACCTGTGATGTGTATTTTTACTTGCTGCGTTTCTTGGGTGCCAAGGCTGCAGTAATTGCTTTGGGTATTTGTGCATGATGAGCTGCACAAATCGCAACGCCTAATGCATCAGAAGCATCCGTCCCCGGGGCGCGATTGAGTTTCAGGAGACGCTTCACCATTTCTTGAACCTGAGGCTTGGCTGCTCTACCAGTGCCAACAATAGACTGCTTGACTCTTAAGGCGCTGTACTCGGCTACTGGGAGTTTTTCTGAAACAAGGGCGGCAATGATTGCACCCCGAGCTTGACCCAACATCAATGTGGAGCGGGGATTAACGTTTAAGAAAACCTCTTCGATCGCAGCAGATTCAGGACTATAGGTCTCTAGAACTTCTTTAACGCCTGCATAAAGGGCGCCTAAGCGCTCAGGCAATCCTTTGGCCGGATCACCACTCTCAATCGTTCCAGAAGCTACATAGGTCAGCTTTTGGCCATCAACATCAATGACTCCAAAACCGGTAGTCCGTAAACCTGGGTCGATTCCTATCCAGCGCATGAGTATGTTTGTTGCTTCCTGCTCGCTTAGTGACGGAAGTGACGTGTGCCAGTAAAGATCATGGCAATGCCATGTTCATTTGCTGCCGCAATGATTTCATCATCACGCATGCTGCCACCAGGTTGAATTGCACAACTAGCGCCGCCGTTTACAACGACATCTAAACCGTCACGGAACGGGAAGAAAGCATCGCTGGCAACCGCAGAGCCTTTGAGACTTAAGCCAGCGTTCTCCGCCTTAATGCTAGCCATACGTGCAGAGTCTACGCGGCTCATTTGGCCGGCACCAATGCCAAGGGTCATTCCATTAGCGCAATACACAATTGCATTAGATTTAACAAACTTCGCTACACGCCAGGCAAACATCATATCGTGCATTTCACTTGGGGTTGGCAGACGCTTGCTAACAACGCGCATTTCACTTTCAAGAACATTTTTAGCATCTGGAGATTGCACGAGCAAACCACCGCCAACGCGTTTGAAATCAAAAGTATTAAATGCAGTACCTAATGGAATCTCCAGTAGGCGAACATTTTGTTTCGCAGCAAAAATGGCTTTGGCTTCATCGCTAAAGCTCGGGGCAATCAATACTTCTACAAATTGCTTAGAGATGGCTTCAGCTGCCACACCATCACAAGGTACGTTAAAGGCAATAATGCCCCCAAAAGCTGAGCTTGGATCCGTTTTAAATGCTTTTTGATACGCCTCGAGTGCTGTACCACCAACGGCTACGCCACAAGGATTGGCATGCTTAATGATGACGCAGGCTGCAACGCCACCCGAATTGCCAGTAAAACTCTTAACGCATTCCCATGCAGAATCAGCATCGGCAATGTTGTTATAGGAGAGCTCTTTGCCTTGTAGCTGCTTGTAATTGGCCAGCGCACCATCTACTGAATAGATATCTTTGTAGAAGGCAGCAGATTGGTGTGGGTTTTCGCCATAACGCATCTCTTGTACTTTTTCAAAGGCAAGGTGCAAAGTTTCTGGGTATGCAGAACGTGCTTTGTGATCTAAGTCATCACCCAAAGCTGAGAGATAGTTGGCAATCGCACCATCGTATTGCGCGGTATGGGCAAATACTTTTTTAGCTAAAGCTAAATTGGTCTTGTAAGAAACGGTATTGTTATTGGCTTTCATTTCAGCTAAGACGGGGGCGTAATCTTCTGGTGAGATCAATACGGTAACGTCTTGGTGATTCTTTGCGGCAGCACGAAGCATGGCTGGACCGCCGATGTCAATATTTTCAACTGCATCTTCAAATGAGCAGCTTTCTTTGGCAACCGTCTCATTAAATGGGTAGAGATTAATTACCAGCATGTCGATGGTATCGATGCCATGCTCTTTTAAGGCGGCCATATGTTCTGGAAAATCTCTGCGAGCCAATAAGCCGCCATGCACCATAGGGTGCAAGGTTTTTACTCGACCATCGAGCATCTCCGGGAACTTCGTTAAAGAAGACACCTCTACAACAGGTAGATTATTTTCTGCTAAGAGTTTTGCAGTTCCCCCAGTAGAAATGAGCTTAATACCTTGTTCATGGAGGGATTTAGCAAAAGGCACGATGCCATTTTTATCGGAGACGGAGAGGAGGGCTGTACGGATCATGGTTTTCGGAGGGGTTTAATTAAAAAATGGCTTTGTTATTGGTAATGTTTGCGATTACTTTAGTAGTTGATGTTCAACCAACTTCTTATGCAGAGTATTGCGATTAATGCCCAGATACTGCGCAGCTAAGGATTGATTTTGTTTTGCATGTTGCATCACTAATTCCAACATCGGTTTTTCAACTACGGCCAATACCATTTGGTAGATATCAGTCGGCGCTGTTCCTTTGAGGTCATTGAGGTAACCCTGCAATTGGGTTTCAATACATGCGGTAATTGGATGCTTATTGGTCATAACAGTCTATCAATGCAAAAACTAAAAAATAAAATAAGAAAACTAAATCAGTTAAATAAAGTCAGTGCTACGCCGCTTCTAAAAATAACAAGCGGTCAGAATGGGATTTCATTTCATCAAAAAAATCATTAACCATCTGAAGCTGGGTTTTGCAATCATCAGCGGTATTCATGCGCTGGCGGAAAGCATGTGAATCACGTAAGCCCTTGCAGTACCAACCAATGTGTTTGCGAGCAGTGCGCAGGCCAATATGCTCACCATAGAACTCATAGTGGTCTAGTAGGTGAGCATTCATGATGGACTGAATCTCATTGATCTCGGGCGTTGGTAGCTTGCCGCCGGTTTCAAGATAGTGGTTAATCTCACGAAAGATCCATGGACGGCCCTGAGCGGCCCTACCAATCATGATGGCATCGGCACCAGTGATTTTTAAAACTTGCTCTGCCTTTTCTGGACTATGGATATCACCATTAGCCACCACTGGAATGCCCACACTATTTTTGACGGCAGTAATGGTTTCATACTCTGCTTCACCGTGATACAGATCCGCTCTCGTGCGGCCATGAACGGTTAGCATAGAGATGCCAGATTTTTCTGCCAGGCGCGCTATCTCAATAGCATTTTTATGTTCGCGATCCCAGCCTGTACGAATTTTCAAAGTAACCGGCACGGCATCCGGTCCGATACCAACGGCATTCACAACCGCTTCTAAAATCTGTTGCACTAAAGGCTCATCACGCAATAATGCTGAGCCAGCTGCAACATTGCAAACTTTCTTTGCTGGGCAACCCATATTGATATCAATAATCTGAGCACCGTGATCGACATTAATTTTTGCCGCCGCCGCCATCATCGCCGGATCGGCTCCTGCTATTTGAACGGCAATGGGCTTGAATTCACCAACATGGTTGGCGCGACGTTGTGTCTTTTCACTTTTCCAAAGCAGGGCATTTGAGGCCACCATTTCAGAAACCGCATACCCTGCACCTAACTTCTTACAAAGCTGTCTAAATGGGCGGTCAGTTACCCCAGCCATTGGGGCCACAAATAACTTATTTGCAAGGAGGTGGGGACCGATGTTCATCTAAAGGGGCTTGGGCGGAAAGCATGACACTTTAGCACAGTAAGATTCAAATCTGCCTATTTTTTAGGCAGATCCCTTGATACAGATCAAACAGAGGCTACTGATATTTTGGGGGCAATTTAAGCCCTTTAGCGCCTACCAAACATCATCTGGCGAGCTAAGGCTGTCTTGAATGGCGGAAGCCACTGAAGGGCGCTTAAAGCCAGTCCACGGGCTGCAACAACTGGGGCTAAATTAGATGTAAATACTCTGGCCATAAAGTCTGTAAGACCAATGGTGGTTTTTCTGTCTACTTTTCGACTTTGGGCATAACTCTGAAGTGCGTTTTGGACGTCTATTGAAGATTGCTCGCCTATCGATCCAGAAAAAACGCTAACCAATTTTTCTGCCAGCAAAAAGGCGTCTCGCAATCCTAAGTTCAAACCTTGGCCCGCTACTGGGTGCAAAGTTTGCGCAGCGTTACCAATCCATACTTCATTGTCTTTCGTAATTTCTTTACGATAGTTCAAGCCTAGTTCATAAAGACGACGATCTTGAATTTTTAGAAAGCGCCCAATCCGTGAACCAAATTCTTTTTGTAGTTCACTTAGGAAGTCTGCGTCACTCAGTTGCAAGCGATGGCGTGAGGATTCTGGTGAGCCGCACCAAACCAGATTCAGAATATTGGAGCCATAGTGACTTGGTAAAACTGCCAAGGGGCCTTCGGCAGTAAAACGCTCCCATGCCTGATGGGGTTCTGCATTTTCAACCTCAACTAAGCCTACGAGAGCTGACTGGTCATAGTCTCGACCAGATTCAACCCAGTCTTGGGTCTTAAATAAACCACCTTCAGCATGCACAATACATTTAGCCTGGATCTGACTCTCTTGAGCGTCCTTGTGTATATGCTCCCAAGCAAAGTTGGGACTTTTTTCCTGAATTGCTCTTAGGGCTTGGCGCAGTGTCACATGAATATCGCGATAGCGAATGATGTGTCCCAATGCATCTTGTTTGAGTTCTTCACGAGTCATGAGTGCGCGGCCAAAGCGACCTGCTTGTGAAACATGTACTCGATGAATTTGGGCGAACTCTTTTGGCCAAGCGTTAATCGTATCGAGCAATAGCTTACTACCGTGTGAAAGGGCAATACCGCGACTATCAGCGTTTACTAAATCATCATCATTGATGGCATTACGATCAAGTAATGTGATTTTTGCATCTGGAAATTTCTGCAAGGTCCATGCAGCGCAAGCCAGCCCAACAGGGCCACCACCCTGAATCAAGATATCGCAACTAGATTGACTCATATTGATTAAGGGGCCTTAAGCATTCTTCATGAGTGCTTCGATTTCATCGGCCTTAACGGGTGCGCCACGAGAAATTAACTCACAACCAGAATCATTAATGACAGCATCATCCTCAATGCGGATACCAATATTCCAAAATTTCTCATCTACATCATCTGCAGGTCTAACGTAGAGGCCAGGTTCTACTGTAATAACCATACCGCTTTTGAGAACACGCCATGGCTTTTCTACGCTTAATGAGTCTTGGACAGCTTCGCGATAAGAGCCGACATCATGGACATCCATCCCCAACCAGTGGGAGGTGCGATGCATATAGAAACGACGATAAGCGCCAGTTTCAATCGCGTTATCAAGCGAGCCTAATTCTGAAAGCTTCAATAGCTTTTCATCAAGAAGGCCTTGGGTAAGGACTTTAAGTGCGGCCTCATGTGGCTGCATAAATGTACAGCCGGGTTTTGTCATTGCAATGGCTGCTTCTTGTGCTGCTAATGTGATGTCATACAAGGCGCGTTGTGGCCCAGTAAATTTGCCATTCACTGGAAAAGTGCGCGTGATATCGGATGCGTAGCCATCGAGTTCACAGCCAGCATCAATCAGACAAAGCTCACCACTGCGTAATTCGGTTGAACCTGCGCGGTAGTGGAGAATGCACGAATTCGCACCACCCGCAACAATACTGTTGTATGCCACGCTTTGTGAGCCGCTGTTGCGGAACTCATGTAGTAATTCAGCTTCGAGTTGATATTCCCGCATGCCAGGTTTGCATACTTGCATGGCGCGTATATGGGCGCGAGCAGAGATGGCTGCAGCACGACGCATGATGTCAACTTCATGGATATCTTTAAACAAGCGCATTTCATGGATGAGCGCCTCGACATCATGAAATTCTGATGGCGGATTTACTCCGGAGCGGGCTTGTCCACGCACTTGCTTCATCCAGTGACGTAAGCGTCTATCCGCTTCAGCGCTTTCGGCAAGACGGATATATACCGCATCTTCATTAGCCAATAAGTCACTGAGTTTTTGGTCTAGCTCTTGATTACTGTGCGCAAATTCAATACCCAAAGCTTCTGGTGCCGCTTCAGGACCAAGACGAATACCGTCCCAGATTTCTCGCTCAGGATCTTTAGGTCTGCAAAATAAGTGAGATTCCAGTTGATAGTTTCTCCCATTACCTGACACCTGCATAACGAGTGTGGCACCTGGCTCTTCAAAACCAGTTAAGTAGTAAAAGTCGCTGTCATGGCGATAAGGAAATTCACTATCGCGGTTGCGAGCAAGTTCGGGCGCAGTAGATACGACAGCAATGCCCCCGCCAGTCTTGGCAAGGATTTGTTCTGCTAACTTGTTTCTGCGAAGTTGGTAAATATTCGTTTTATTCATATGCTGCATTAAGCTCTTGTAAGCGTTGTGGCGTGCCTACATCGTGCCACGGACCGAGATATTTTTCACCGGACACTTTATTTTGTTCCATTGCAGTTCTTAATAAGGGCGCAAGCTTGGCTGGAGCACCAAATTCCAGGTTTTTGAAGAGGTCTTTGTGATAAATCCCAATTCCAGAGAAGGTCAGTTTTTCTGCGCCAATCGATCCAGTAGTGCTAACCCCTGAGTCTTGAAGGTAAAAATCTCCTTCTGGGTGCTGAACTGGGTTGGGGACCATTAATAAGTGAGCTAAAGGTTGGCTAGCGTCCAGCCGCATGTTGGATGCTGTTTCCAAAAGCTGAGTTATGGGTAAGTTTGGGCTAAATACGTCCCCATTCATCACCAAGAAGTAGTCTTTGGGCGCGAGTATGGGGAGTGCTTTGCAAATGCCTCCAGCGGTTTCCAGTGCACTTCCCTCGGGGGAGTACTGAATATGAAGACCAAATTGCTGGCCATGACCGAGAGCTGCCTCAATCTTTTCACCTAACCAAGCATGGTTAATCACCACATTCTGAATTTTTGCCTTGGCCAATGCCTCCAAATGCCACCCCAGCAGAGATTTGTTTTGAATGGTGAGCAAGGGTTTGGGTAAATCATCGGTGAGGGGGCGCATACGCTCACCACGCCCAGCTGCCAGTAAAAAACAAGGTATAGAGTTGCCCTGATTCATCATGAGTTGCTGATTATTTTTTATTGATGCGAGTGGATTCTAAAATTCTAGCTAATGGTTTTAATTCAATATAACGATTTGCTGTAGCAATTGCATATTCCAGAACGAGAGGAATATCTTTGAGATACCCATCCTTACCATCACGATGAAAGAGTCTTGCAAAAATGCCTAGTACCTTGAGGTGGCGTTGCAAGCCCATCCATTCAAAATCACGATAGAACTGTCCAAAATCATTTGGCATTGGTAGTCCAGCCTTGCGACCTTCTTCCCAAAACTTAATCACCCAATCAATCACACGTTCTTCTGGCCATGAAATATAGGCATCACGCCACAAGGATGCAGCATCATAAGTAATAGGGCCGTATACCGCGTCTTGAAAGTCAATGACTCCAGGATTATTTTTTTCGGTCACCATGAGATTACGCGAATGGTAATCACGATGCACATAGACTTTAGCTTGAGCTAAATTATTTTCAATAATGAGTTCAAAAGATTTTTTTAATTGCTCTGTATGTTGCTCATTCAGATCAATATTGAGGTGCTTTTTTAGGTACCACTCAGGCAATAAATCTAACTCTCTTTGTAGTAAGGCTGCATCGTAGTTTGGTAGAACATCTGGTTTGCTTGCCAATTGCATCAGAACCATTGCATGCGTTGCATCTTTATAAAGATGATCGGCTGTCTCATGATTGAGTTTAGTTAAGTAAGTTTCTGTTCCTAAATCATTTAATAACAAAAAGCCCTCAGCAAGATTTTGCTCGAGGATTTTGGGCACATTTAAACCTGCCTCTGAGAGCAATAAATCCACTTTAATGAAGGCGTCCAAAGGCTCATGCTGGGGTGGGGCATCCATCACGATTAAAGTCCCAAAATTGGGCTTTTTGGACGCAATTCGGAAATAGCGTCGAAAGCTGGCATCAGCCGAGGCTGGCAGTAATGAGTCTAGATCTAATTGCCAGCTAGCTTCCAGGGTTTTTAGCCAGATTTGGAGGGTGTTTAAGCGTGAGTCAGTCATGGTCGATTCGTATAATAAGGCGGGTCTGGAACTATGAGTCATTATCGCCGTCGCGCTGGCCTTTGCGCCCCTCTTTTTTTGCATGTAACCCTGCGCTTAGTGACGGGGGTTGCATTGCTGCAATTTGCCCTCTTGGGACATGCTCAAGCACCCGCTCCTTTGCCTCCAAATGCTCAGGCTAATGCCAATACTGTTTTATTGCCAGACCGCGGTAATGTCACCGTTTTAAAGTTGGATGATCAGTTGCGAGTCGGACTTCCCATAGATGATGGCAATGCGCTTACTTTTACCTCAAGCGATGCCATTGAAGGTGTGGTTAACCGGAAGATGAAATTGAAGGGCCGCGCACAAATGCGCCGCAATGGTGGAGTAATTAAAGCCGATGAGATCATTTATGACCCCGATACTGATGTTGCAGATCTTGTCGGTAATGCTGAGTTAACCAAGGGCAATACTACTTTCAAGGGACCAACTGCCAAATTTAAAGTAGATGCCCGTGAAGGCGAGATGGAAACGCCTGCATATGAACTTCGTGATACCCGTGGAAATGGGACTGCAAAAAAACTCACTATTGAAAACTCAGATATTTTTGTTTTTGACAAAGCAACTTACACCACATGTACGCCCCAAAATATGGATTGGTATTTTTCGGCTAGCACTTTAGAAATCGACAATGAGCAAAAAGAAATGGTTGGCACTCATGGTGTCATGCGTTTCTTCGATGTTCCTATTGCTTATGCTCCGTACTTCACCGCCCCCACTTCCAATCAGCGTCGTTCTGGTATCTTGGCCCCAGTTGCCGGGTACAGCTCCAATAATGGATTTGACGTAACCCAGCCCTACTACGTGAACATCGCGCCTAATAGAGACTTATTGATTCTCCCGCGCTATATGAGTGAACGTGGTTTGCAGGTAGGCGCAAACTACCGCTTCTTGGATAGTAAATACAGCGGTACTCTAGGTGGTGATTACCTATCCCATGACAATAAGACAGGCACCGATCGTTGGCGCTATGACTGGCAGCAGCGCCAAGTATTTAGTGGCGGCGTGGGGCCTGGTGGAATTCCATTGCCGGGTTCATGGTCTGGTTATGCAAACGTGGCTCGCGTTTCAGACAATTTATATCCTACCGACTTTTCACAGAGTATTGCTGGGGCTGTCACTAGTCAGTTTCGTCAAGAAGTTGGAACCACTAAAAACTTTACGGGTAGTTTGAGTAATTGGAATGTTTCGGCCAAAGCAACCACTTTTCAAACCTTGCAGCCCGATCTAACTGCTCCGGTACAGTCCCCCTACAATGTCTTGCCGAACATCAATGCGTCATACAACAATCGCCTGACGCCAGCTGTATCAGATGCCAGCGGTAAGTATGTGACACTGCCAACCGGACCTGCCACTACCTTTTCTACTGACTACACTCGTTTTGCGTATAACGTAAATAGTAATTTGGCTTACGCTCCAGCGGGCTACTTATATAGTCAGGCGGATCGAACTGTGATCAAGGGGGCAATGGCTCTGCCGCAGATTACCCCGGGCTATTACATCACCCCTAAAATCAGTTTTCAGTCCAATACTTATGCTGCTACTGCTGCAGTTACTAGTGCCAATCCTTTGGGCGCTGCGCCCCCACCGCAAGGCTTTACGATCCCAACATTTAGTCTGGATTCAGGTTTGGCTTTCGAAAGGGATGCTGCTGAATTAAAAGGCTTCTTTGGTCGTGACATGTTGCTGACGATGGAGCCACGCGCTTTTTATGTCTACACGCCTTATCAAGATCAGTCTCAGACACCCTTGTTTGATACTGCTGATGCTGGTTTTGGTGTTTCCCAAATTTTTAGTGAAAATACTTTTATTGGTAATGATCGTATTGCAGATAGCAATGCTGCCACCCTTGGTTTAACGAGTCGCATGATTGAAGCCAATACTGGTGCTGAACGTGCGAACGTAACACTTGCACAAAAGCAGCAATTCACTGCACAAAAGGTTGGTCTAAACGGCACGATTATTAATCCAACGACGTATTCCGATACTTTGGGTTCCGGTTCGATACGTTTGCTTGGAAACTTTAGTGCAGATTTATTTGGTCAATACAACACTCAGTTAAATAAATTTGTACAAACTACGGTTGGCGGAAGTTGGCGACCCACACAAGGCAGGAGTTTAAATTTCGGTTATCGAAATGTTTGGACCCCTCCAACACAGGCTTTTGGCCCTACTCCAGCAACCTTGGCTCAAACCACAACAGATCAATACAATATTTCTGGTCAATGGCCGATTACTCGTGAAGTTTCTGTTTTGGGCCGATGGGGTTATGACGCTCTGACTACTAAGACGTTGAATTCATTGCTAGCCCTAGAGTGGAGTAGGGATTGCTGGACTTTCCGCGGTGCTTATTCTCAAGTCGTGAATACCTCTCAAATAACCACTACCCAGGTGCTCTTTCAGATCGAATTTAGGGGCTTTGCTAGCGCTGGAAGCAATCCAGTTGATATCATGAGACTAAATGTTCCTGGATATATGCCAACTTCCAAGCCTATACCACCTTCAACATACGAGAACTATCAATAATGCTTTGTATGAAACGCTTTAAATCAATTGGTGTCAGTGCCATCTTTGTTGGCCTTGGATTGTTTATGACTTCTTCATTTGCTCAGGATGCAGTAAAAGCGAATGGTGTTGCAGAGAGCAAGATTCGTAATATCGATGGCGTTGCTGCGGTAGTAAATACAGGCTATGTAACACGCAAAGAAATTGACGATCGAATCGCTACACTGAAAAAGCAGGGTGTGAAGTTGCCTGAAGATGGATCGGCGCGAAAAGCAATCTTAGATCGACTCATTTTGGAAAAAATTCAATTACAAAATGCAGAGCAAGAAGGTGTCAAGGTTAGCAATAAAGAATTAGATAAGATTATTGGTGACATTGCTGCTAAGAACAAACTCAGTCTTGCAGAATTTAAAGCCAAAGTGGTTGCTTCGGGTAGTTCATTTGAGCGCTATAAAGAAATGTTACGCGACGATATTATTGTGTCGCGCTATAGAGAACGAGAGATTGAGGGAAAAATTAAGATCTCTGATGCTGAAATCGATAACTTCATTGGCGAGAGAGCTCGCGCAATGTCAGCGGGTGGGGCGCCACGTTCAGCGCCTGCTGCTAAAGGCGAGTTAGAAGAAATTGATGTGGCTCAAATTTTTATTCCAGTAGATGCTTCTGCTGGAGCTGGTGCGCAAGCTGATGCAAAGAAGAAAGCTGATGTTTTATTACGAGATGCGCGTGGCGATGTTGACTTCATGCAGTTAGGGGCCATGGCTGCAAAAGAGAATCCAAAGATTAAGTTCCAAGAGCTAGGCTATCGCACCCCTGATCGTTTGCCACAATTATTTTATGAGGCCATTCGCAACACTGGCGGTGGTCAGGTAGCCAATGCTGTTGTTAAGAGTCCAGCTGGTTACCATGTACTGAAGGTTTTAGATCGTCGCGCAGCGGGGGCAGGAGCTCCGCAGCAGCAGGTCGCTGCACCTGATGCTGGTTCTGCTACCCCACAAAATATTCTCATTACCCAAACTTTGTCCCGCCATATTTTGTTACGAAGCAGGCCTGGTTTGAGTGATCAGGATGCCGAGAGACGTTTGCAGGGATATCGTGATCAGGTGCGCGCTAAGACAGCGGATTTTGCCGATCTTGCAAAAAAATACTCTGAAGATGGTTCTGCTGCTAATGGCGGTAATCTTGGTTGGATGAGTCCTGGAGATTTAGTGCCTGAATTTGAACAGCCAATGAATCGCTTGCAAATTGGCGAGGTCAGCAACCCAGTCAAAACCCAATTTGGTTGGCATTTGATTCAGGTATTAGAGCGTCGTGAGGGTCAACTTACTGTTGAGAAGCAGCGTGAGTTTTCGCGTGCAGCGATTCGTGAAAAAAAGTTTGATCAAGCCTATCAAGAGTGGATGCGCGAGTTACGTGATAACGCAACAGTAAAAATTCTGAACGTGGATGATGCAGCCAGCAGTGCCCCTCGTTAATCTCGTTGTAAGCACCGGCGAGCCAGCTGGTGTTGGGCCAGAAGTTTCCTTCGCTGCTTCGCTTGAGTTTTTACGTGAGCATGCTGATGTTCAAATAACTTTGTTGGGCAATGACACACTATTTACGTTGCCCCATAGCTTGAGCTCAGATTTATCCAATCGATTAGAAATTCGCTCTCTCCCGCTCGGGGCATCTGTCATTCCAGGTAGTTTGAATACACTAAATGCTCAGTATGTAATCAATCTTTTAGATGCGGCTATTGATGGCTGTCTTCAAGGACGCTTCGATGCCATGGTGACGGCTCCTCTGCAAAAGAGCATTATCAATCAGGCAGGGACCCCGTTTACCGGACATACGGAGTATCTGGCTCAGCGTTGTCAGATTGCTCATGTAGTGATGATGTTGTGCGCACAATTGCCGCTTGGCTTTTTGGGGTTAAAGGCTTCTCGGGATCTGCGAGTTGCCCTGGTGACTACTCACCTTCCTTTAACGGAGGTGCCAAAAGCACTGAGCTATGACTTCATATTAGAAACAATTCAAATCATTAATCAAGATTTGCAGCAAAAATTTGGAATTACTCAGCCTGTTATTCGGGTAGCCGGTTTAAATCCTCATGCAGGAGAGTCTGGCTACTTGGGGCGCGAGGAAATTGAAATCATTTCACCTGCTATTGAAGCGGCGCAGAAGATGGGAATTCATGTTACTGGACCGTACCCTGGAGATACGATGTTTGACCCAGCATCTGTTGCGCAAGTAGATGCGTTCATAGCGATGTATCACGATCAAGGTTTGGCGCCATTTAAGTTTGTTACTTTTGGCAATGGCGTGAATGTCACATTAGGGTTGCCTATCATCCGCACCTCGGTTGATCATGGAACTGCTTTGGATATTGCTGGCAAGGGCACAGCGGACTCAGGTAGCATGCTTGAGGCTTTGCGTTTAGCTTATCAATTAGCGCTTAATCAAAGAAAGTAATAGCAAAGCATGCATCGCGCTCGTAAACGATTTGGCCAAAATTTTCTACAAGACAACGGGATTATTTATTCCATTGTTGCACTCATCAATCCTAGTGCCGATATGCACGTTATTGAGATTGGCCCTGGTCTTGGCGCATTAACACTACCTTTGTTGAGTAATCTTGATCACCTCGATCTTTTGGAGATTGATCGTGATTTGGTTGCTTTTTGGAATGAGAAAAATCTTAAAGGGCTCACAGTAATTGAGGGTGATGCTCTCAAGTTCGATTTCTTGACATGGGCGCAGAATCGCGCTGACAAGCCAGGCTTGTGCAAGGTGGTTGGTAATCTGCCCTACAACATCTCCTCGCCACTACTGTTTCATTTGGTAGCAGCTGCAAGCCATATTGATGAGCAAGTATTTATGCTCCAAGCAGAGGTAGTGGAACGAATGGTTGCAAAGGCTGGAAGCTCGGATTTCAGTAGGTTATCGGTCATGCTCCAAGCCCGCTATGACATGGAGTTGGTACTAGAGGTTCCGCCTGAAGCTTTTGACCCTCAGCCAAAAGTCAATTCGGCTGTTGTGCGCATGATTCCGAGAAGAGACTTCAATCTCACCGATGCTCAGTGGGGCTCTTTAGAAAAGATAGTTGCTGCCGCGTTTTCTCAAAGAAGAAAAATGTTACGCACAAACTTGAGTGTATTTTCTGAAAGATTAAACCTAACTGAAGTGGAGCTCAAAGCAAGAGCTCAAGACATTTCAGTAGATCGCTATATTGAGTGGGCCAAAGTTTTAGCCTCTTAAGTAAAGGCTGGTTGCTGGCTGATTATTTTCCAGCCACCTTATTGATAAGCGCTAGGATCAATTACGCGCATTTCAGCCTCAATCCAACCTTCAACCTCTTGCTGGAGTTGCTCTGCTGATTTATTGGCGGAGCTAATGGCAGGGCCAATTGAAAAAATAACGGTGCCTGGTTGCTTGATAAAGCTATTCTTTGGCCAGCAGCGGCCAGCATTGTGTGCAATCGGAATCACTAATGCATCCGTAGCGTTAGCAAGGCGTGCACCCCCTTTGCGGTAAGGTTTAGTTGAGCCAATAGGGGTTCGAGTGCCTTCCGGAAAAAGCATGATCCACTTACCTTCGCTCAAGCGTTTGCGGCCCTGAGTTGCCACAGAGTGGGCTGCAGTCTGCTTATTAGAGCGATTAATGTGGATCATCTTTAGCAATGCTAGAGCCCAGCCAAAAAATGGAATCCAGAGTAATTCACGCTTAAAGACGAAGCAAAGTTGTTTTGGCAGCAATGCGATATACGCAATGGTTTCATAGGCAGACTGATGCTTGCTAAGAATGATGACGCGCTCGTTAAGTACGGCCTTCATATTTTCCATGCCACGAATTTCATATTGAATGCCGCATAGTGGTTTGAGTAGTGCAATCACTACTTTGTTCCAAAGTCCAATAAAGGTGTAGCGGTTTTCTGGGCTTAAAAATGGAAAAGCGAGCATACACAGTACTGACCAGATTGGCGTGAACACCAATAAAAATAGGGCAAAGAGGATGGAGCGAATCAATTTCATGATTGGTCTAAACCTTATTTTCTAAAAGTGCATTTGCAAATGCCAAAAGATCGGCATGAATTTGCGTACCCTCTGGCAGCGTACCTTTTGCGAGAGTTTTTTCGCCCTTGCCGGTAAGTACCAAATGGGGAGACGCTCCCAAAGTAACTCCAGCTTGGAGGTCGCGCAAGGAATCGCCGACGATAGGAACCCCCGTTAGCGGCATGGTGCTATCTACTCTCTTGTAGCGCAGTGCAATTTCTTTCATCATGCCAGGAGCAGGTTTGCGGCAATCGCATTGGTGTGCGTCTTGATGGGGGCAAAAAAAGATACTGTCGATGCGGCCGCCCAATGGTTTTAGTAAGGCGTCCATTTTGCTGTGCATGGCATGCAAATCACTGATAGTGAAATAGCCTCTTGATAGACCAGATTGATTGGTGGCGATCGCAATTTGGTAGCCTGCTTGATTTAGTAAGGCGATTGCTTCTAGACTTCCTGGAAGAGGGATCCATTCTTCAACCGACTTTACATAATCATCGCTATCTTCATTGATCACGCCATCGCGATCAAGAATGATTAATTTAGAAGAGCTAGTGCTCATGCTAATTTGCCGAGATCGGCAACGAGATTCATTTTCTGGTGAAGTTGTTGCAGTAGTGCAAGGCGATTATCGCGTAGCTCGGGATTGGGATCCATAACCATTACATCCGCAAAGAATTGATCAATCGGGCCGCTCAAGGCGACAAGCGCTCTTAAGAGCTCAACAAATTGACGTTTTTCGTAGGCTACATTGAGCGCAGGGGTGACTGTTTCTAATGCCTGATGCAATGCCGCTTCTGCTGGAATTTGTAGTAATTTTGCTGAGCAAGACGCAGGAATAGCAGTAGTTGTTTTCTTTAAGATATTGCTAATACGCTTATTAGCGGCAGCTAGTTGAGCAGCTTCTGCTAGTGCATTAAATTCACGCAATGCAGTTAGACGTTCGATCAAATCATTAATTTGTGCTGGGTCTTGGCTGAGAACGGCATCGATCTCTGCGCTAGTAAAGGCTTTGCCAGCAACCGCTTGGTCGCGCAAATAAGCACGCAAGCGATCAATAATGAAAGCATAAATAT
The DNA here is from genome assembly GCA_947372155.1 of Burkholderiaceae bacterium. The sequence goes on along the minus strand of CANBSM010000127.1, from coordinate 6,861 downwards.
CTGCTGCTTTGGCTTTTTCCTGTACATCGGCTTGTGGGAACTGTGCACGAGCCAACTCAATTAATTCGGGCAAATTGAGCGAAAGATTTTTTTCCAAGAGCAGACGGCAGATACCTAAGGCATGACGACGTAATGCATAGGGGTCTTTATCGCCAGTAGGGGCAAGTCCAACACCCCAAATGCCAACCAAGGTTTCGAGTTTGTCAGCAATCGCTAAGATCGTGCCGGTTTGGGTTTTCGGCAGCTCATCTCCAGCAAAGCGAGGCATATAGTGTTCACTACATGCGCTAGCAACATCGGCATTCTCGCCATCATGATTGGCGTAATAACGACCCATGATTCCTTGTAATTCTGGAAACTCACCCACCATATCGGTTAATAGGTCAGTTTTAGCAATTTCTGCAGCGCGTGAAGCCAGCTTTTCATCGGCACCTAGTTTCTTGGCAATGCCTACTGCAATGCCTTGAACACGCTTAGTGCGATCTAATTGATTGCCTAACTGATTGTGATACACCACCTTACCAAGATCGGCCACACGAGAAGCTAATGGCCGCTTTTGATCTTGCTGGAAGAAAAAGCGCGCATCAGAAAGGCGCGGGCGCACAACGCGCTCATTGCCCGAGATGATGGCATCTGGTTTGTTAGTCTCAATATTGGAAGCAATCAAGAAACGATTACGTAATTTGCCTTGCTTATCTGTCAATGCAAAGTACTTTTGGTTTGTTTGCATTGTCAAAATCAAACATTCTTGTGGCACTTCTAAGAACTCTTGATCAAAATGACATTCATAGATCGCTGGCCATTCTACGAGGGCTGTTACTTCATCTAGAAGACTGTCAGGCATCAACACTAAATCATCGCCAGCAGCTTTTAAAAGAGCAGATTCAATTTGCGCGCGACGCTGATTAAAGCTAGGAATAATCTTTGCCTTTGATTGCAAATCCACTTCGTATTGGTCAGCATTCGTAATGGTAACCAGACCAGGAGCTAGGAAACGATGTCCCTCAGTTTGGTTGGCAGCATCAACGCCTAGGGCGCTAATGTTTAATGTGTTGCCACCATGAAGTGCAATGATGCGGTGAGCAGGGCGGGCAAATTGCACGTCGGCCAATTGACCATCCTTCTGCAGCACTTGGTAGTGCATCATTTTTGCAATCGGCAACTTACTTAGCGTTTGCTCAAGTGCGGTTTGTGCAGTTTGCTCAAGCGCAGCACCTTTAGCGATGACATTAAGATAGAGCGCTTCATTTTTACCTTCGCCCGCTTTTTCTAAGGTGGCAAGATCAACATCTGCATAGCCAAGCGCAGCCAATTTTTTCAGTAAAGGCGGGGTCGCTTTGCCTTGAGCATCAAATGCAATGCTGGTAGGTAGTAATTTTTCACGCACCGGAAAGTCAGGTGCTTGATCTAGAACATGGGTCACTTGAACGGCCAATCGGCGCGGTGTGGCGAAGCCGGTTGCTTTGGATGAATCAGATGCTAAACCAGCCAATTTGAGTGCTGCAAAGATACCTTCGCTAAATGCATCGCCTAAGCGACGTAATGACTTTGGCGGCAGTTCTTCAGTAAATACCTCAATCAATAGAGTCGCTGATTGGGCTTTTGAATTAGATGTGCTCATAGATGGAGTGCAGTAATCTCGATGCGCTTAAGCTTGGGCTTTAGCTTGACGTTGACACATTGGGAAGCCTAGTTTTTCTCTAGACTCAAAGTAGGCTTGAGCGACTGCGCGAGAAAGATTGCGAATGCGACCAATATAGGCTGCGCGTTCAGTGACCGATATAGCACCGCGAGCATCTAGCAAATTAAATGTATGCGCAGCTTTGAGAACCATTTCGTAAGCGGGTAGCGCCAATGGAACTTCCATTAAACGCTTGGCTTCACTCTCGTAGTTTGTAAAGTTAGCAAAGAGTAAGTCAGCATTAGAGTGTTCAAAGTTGTAACAAGATTGCTCAACTTCATTTTGGTGATACACATCACCATAGGAAATGCCATCGGCCCAAACCAAGTCATACACGTTCGAGCAGTTTTGGATATACATTGCCAAACGTTCGATGCCGTATGTAATTTCACCGAGCACTGGTTTGCAATCTAAGCCACCTACTTGTTGAAAGTAAGTAAATTGAGTGACTTCCATGCCGTTTAGCCAAACTTCCCAGCCAAGACCCCAAGCACCAAGCGTTGGATTTTCCCAGTCATCTTCTACAAAGCGAACGTCATTTTGTTTGAGGTCTAAGCCTAAGGCGGCCAGAGATCCTAAATAAAGATCGAGAATATTTTCTGGAGCTGGTTTGAGGACTACTTGATATTGATAGTAGTGCTGTAAGCGATTGGGATTTTCACCATAACGACCGTCTTTAGGTCGGCGGGAAGGCTGCACATAAGCTGCCTTCCATGGCTCAGGACCAATGGCACGTAGGAATGTTGCGGTGTGAGATGTACCGGCACCAACCTCGAGGTCGATAGGTTGCAATAGGGCACAACCTTGTTGGTCCCAATAATCTTGAAGTTTGAGAATGATTTGCTGAAAAGTAAGCATGATTAACCTGGCTAAGCCGTTGATTTTACATGGCTACAGGACTCCGGAGTTAAAAACGCTTAAAAACGTCTGTGACGAATCAAGCCCCAGAGCAACAGTAAGCAAGAAATACCCAAAATCGGTAAATTTCCCCAAATGACATAAGGTGTTTTGCCAGAATAGGCCTGTACTTGGGTGCTGAGAGTGGCTTGGGTGAATTCAGGGAGCGCTTTGAGTACCTTACCATCAGGGCCGAGAACCGCCGTAATTCCTGTATTAGTTGCACGTAAGGCAGGAAGACCGGTTTCTAGTGAGCGTAGTTGCGAGAGTCTTAGCTGTTGAGTAGATGCTTGAGATTCTCCAAACCAAGCAAGATTCGTCATATTGATTAGTAGGTTTACCGGCTTATCGCTGTGATGAATACGAGAGGCTAGCTCACCACCAAAGACATCTTCATAGCAAATCGTAATAGCCGCATAAATATCTTCTTGATTTTTGCGCACAATCAAAAATGGCGATTGATCTAGCTTGCCTCTAGCAAAGTCACTCATTGGGACATGAAAGGCTTTGACGAACCACTGAAAGCCAGGAGGGATAAATTCTCCGAAGGGAACGAGATGGGCTTTATCGTATTGATAGGGGCTAGCATTTGGTGAAAGCCCGGTCGCTCGATTTGAGTACTGCATACCAGCCTCTCCAGGCACCTCACCAATTAAGCCAAGCAGAATATTGCTACCGTTCTTATTCGAAAAGTTTTGTAAGTAATCCAATAAGCCAATTGGCAAATTAGGCAGTGGCCACGGAAACGCAGTCTCTGGAATGATGATGAGATCAGTTGCTTCCTTGGTAATTTCACCAGCATAAAAATCTATTTGTCGACCAATGGCTTGGGGGTTAAATTTCAAACTTTGTTCAAAATTACCTTGAATCAATCGAACGCCGATAGGTTCTCCAGTAGGCTTTGTGAATGTGAAGAAACCAGCGCATTGCGAGATGCCAAGTGCTACTGCGATCAGTAATGCGCTAGAAGCTGCATGCTTACGCAGTTGATATATTTCCCAAGAAGCCCAAACTGCCAAGAAGGTACAGGCTAGACCGCCAAAGAAGGGGGCAACTGGCGCAAATGGGCCATTGAACTGGGTTTCGGCAAAACCCATCCAAGGAAATCCAGTAAAGATATAGCCGCGCAAAAATTCTGCGAGTACCCAGCTTGAGGCCAAGATTAGGCCAAATAAACGATTCTTTTTAAATAGCGGAATGACTAATGTTGCCAAAGAAAAATAGAGGGCTACATAAGCGGATAGGAGAAACACTCCCATACAAGCAAGCGATGCATTCATGCCGCCAACATCATGTAGGCTGATGTATAGCCACCAGAGTCCGACAACAAAATAGCCAATACCAAATGAGAGGCCTAAGGCGAATTGTTGCTTTAGCGAGTTAGTAGCTTGAGGGTTTAGTCGCCACCAGAGAATGCTTAACAAGGGGATTTGAATCCAGCCGCCATAGGGTAGTTCGGCAACAGCAGCGAGAGCTGCGCCCAACACAAGCAAACTAAAGACTGAAAAGATTCTAATACTCATGCGGGCTTGATAAGGGCGCGGATTGAACAATGTCAATCTCAGTCAGATTTTTTAACGGGTTGTCGCGCAAGCAGTATATGAATTTGTCTTGGATCAGCGCGCTGAACTTCAAATTCAATGCCATCGATTTCAATCAGCTCGCCCATCTTGGGTACGCGGCCCAAGTGCTGAATAACTAGGCCAGCTACCGTCTCGATATCTTCCACTTCAAAATGCGTCCCAAGCTTTTCATTAAATTGCTCAAGCTCAGTAATACCTTTGACACGAATATCACCATTATCTAAGGCAATGAGATTGTCGGCCTCTTCGTCAACATCATGCTCATCTTCAATGTCGCCTACGATTTGTTCCAACACATCTTCAATAGTAATAATCCCAGCTACACCACTGTACTCATCCACCACAATCGCTAAATGATTACGGTTGTCTTTAAAGTCCCGTAATAAGACGCTTAGACGCTTCGATTCTGGAATAAAGACTGCTGGACGCAACCAATCTCGTACCTGAAAGTCTTTCTCGGTCGCGTGACGTAATAAATCTTTGGCTAACAAAATACCTATGACGTTATCTCTACTACCTTCAAATACTGGAAAGCGTGAATGTGCTGCTTCAATCACGCTCTTAATAATTTCGGGAAGCGCCTGACCAATATCGATCCAATCGATTTGGGCGCGCGGCACTAGGATGTCGCGTGCGGATAATTGTCCCACCTGAAAAACGCCCTCAATCATGGAGAGTGCATCCGCATCTATTAATCCCTCGGATTGAGCTTCACGTAGGGTTTCGATCAGTTCCTGACGACGTTCACTGGGTTCCGCTGGTTCTGGGCTTAAAAAATCAGCCAAGCGGTCTAAAAGGGATTTGTTGGGGTCAGGCATATAGCAAGAATAGCGTAGAAATAAGACAAATCAAGAATAGGGGTTAGCAATACCTAATTTTTGGAGAATTTCGATTTCCAGTGACTCCATTTTTTTAGCATCACGTGCTACTTCATGATCATGCCCTTGGGCGTGAAGACATCCATGAATAATTAAATGGGCTAGATGCGCCTTTGGTGACTTACCTTGTTCTTTGGCTTCCTTTTGAAGTACCGGTAAGCAAAAAATAATATCGGCAACTAAAGCTTCTTTTGAAAGCTCGTAAGGAAACGTTAAAACATTCGTAGCGTAATCTTTTTGACGAAAAGCGAAGTTCAGCTTTTTACCTTCTGCAGCATTAACAAAGCGCAGAGTAATTATGCCGCCAAGGGTAGTGGCACTCTTCACCCATTTCTTGATTAAGGCAGAGGAGGCTACTTTATTGACGGCAGATTCAATTGAGGGGCTAGCATATTGCAGATCGATTGTGAGTTTCCGAGAGGCCGTTTTGCTTTTAGTGAGCATGCGCTTCTACCAGTTCACCTCTAAGGGTGTAATTGAGTACTTCTGTGATGCGAATGTCTACGAATTGACCGATGAGGCTATCAATGTTTTGATCGGGCGCGGTGAAATGAATCACGCGATTATTTGCAGCGCGACCTTGTAAATTAATGCCATCTTTCGCGAGGCCTTCGATCAATACTCTTTCGGTATTGCCCAGCATTTTTTGGCTGATTTCATTTGCTTGTCCTTCAACCAACGCCAATAAAGTCTGCAGGCGCTTAAGTTTGACTTCGTAAGGCGTGTCATCGTGAAGGTTCGCTGCAGGAGTTCCTGGGCGTGGACTAAAGATAAAGCAAAAGCTGTTATCAAAGTTCAGCTCTTTCACCATCTTGAGTAACTTCTCAAAGTCAGCTTCAGTTTCCCCTGGGAAGCCCACAATGAAATCACTCGATAAAGTTAAGTCAGGGCGAACAGCGCGCATCTTGCGAATAATGCTCTTGAACTCTAGTGCTGTGTATCCCCGCTTCATTGCTGAGAGCATGGTATCTGAGCCATGCTGAACAGGCAGATGTAGGTGGCTAACAAGCTTAGGTACCTTCGCGTAGACATCAATCAGGCGTTGTGTAAATTCTTTTGGGTGGCTGGTGGTAAAGCGGATTCGCTCAACCCCAGGAATTTCAGCAATGTATTCAATCAGTAGCGCAAAGTCAGCAATTTCTTCGGTATTGCCCATCTTTCCAAGATAGGCGTTGACATTTTGACCCAGCAACACAATCTCTTTGACACCTTTGCTGGCAAGTCCTGCTACCTCAGTGAGTACATCATCAAAAGGCCTGGAGACTTCTTCGCCGCGTGTGTAAGGCACAACACAGTAGCTGCAATATTTGGAACAGCCTTCCATGATGGAGACATACGCTGAGCCACGAGTCTGGCGAGATGCAGGCAAGTGGTCAAACTTTTCAATTTCTGGAAAAGAAATATCTACTTGAGAAACACCAGTTGTACGACGTTTCGCAATCAGATCGGATAGGCGATGGAGGGTTTGAGGCCCAAACACCACATCAACATAAGGAGCGCGACTGACAATCTGTTGACCTTCTTGGCTAGCTACGCAACCACCAACGCCAATCAGTAAGTCGGGCTTCGTTTTTTTGAGTTCACGCAAGCGCCCTAAATCTGAAAAGACTTTGTCTTCCGCTTTTTCCCGAATAGAGCAGGTATTGAGAAGGACTACGTCGGCATCTTCAGGCCGATCTGTCATGACCATGCCTTCATCGGCATGCAGGAGGTCTGCCATTTTTCCCGAGTCGTACTCGTTCATTTGACAGCCAAAGGTTTTGATATAGAGCTTTTTCATATGCCGTTCTCAGGTTTATAGCTGGGGGCGAAGCTCAGATTT
>CANBSM010000126.1 GCA_947372155.1 Burkholderiaceae bacterium | reverse complement strand
GCGCCATCTATCACCGGCAGTGCTTTAACATGACGATTGCGTAAAAGATTCCATGCCTGATCCAAAGGTGAATCCATGCCAACATATAAGACTTCAGTGGTCATAATATTTTTACACAGCATACCTTGCAACTTCTTTTGATATGCCCCGTGCTCAATTTGAGAAATCAAATTGGCTAAATCATCCTTACTGATATCTAGTACTTGGTTATAGCTCTCCAAGACAGCGTTAATTTCTTGGTCCTCGATCTTACGATTTCGTTTTTGCAGTGGAGATGAATCCAAGACGGTCTTAGGACGTTGCGGATATGGCTTGCCCGTTAGGGAGTTATAAATAACTGCGCACAAAACCAATAAAACAGCATTACCCAAGACCGGGAAAAGCACAAAATGAAAGTCTGCCATTCCGCCTAAAGGAATCAAAAGGGCTAAAGCTGCAGCAGGCGCATGTAAGCAACGCAAAGTAAACATTGCCAAGATTGCGAGCCCAACCGACAGGGGGATTAATAATGGTAATTCGTGAACGAACTGCGTACAAGCAACACCTATCAAAGCAGAAACGCAACTACCCCCTATAACCGCCCATGGTTGCGCCATTGGGCTTGAGGGCAAGACAAATAATAAAAATGCAGTGGCGCCCATCGAGGCTACTATCCACGGCGATGCGTTTCCGTAACTTGCAAGCAATAAACCAAGTCCCATCATTGCGAGCAAGCCCAGCACAACTCCTAAAACCGATCTAAACCGCTCCAACCAAGAAACTGAGGTAGTTTCCGGAAGAAAAATGGTAATTAACTTTTTAAAAAAATGTCTCAAAAGCAATCTCAATAAAGGCTTATTTTAAATGCACCAAAAGTGGTACTAATTTTGCTATTGTATGCAAGTCCCTGTTTATTCTTATTATTCCGAAAGATTAACCGCAAAGTGCTATGGAACAAAAACTACCCCTACCCCCTTTTACTAAAGAAACAGCAATTCAAAAGATTCGAATGGCTGAAGATGCTTGGAATACCCGCGATCCTGAGAAAGTCTCCTTGGTATATACGGAAGATACTATTTGGAGAAATCGAGCTGAATTTCCAAAAGGCCGAGATCAAGTAAAAGAGTTTCTTCGCCGCAAATGGGCCAAGGAGCTTGACTACCGCCTGATTAAGGAATTATGGGCATTTACAAATAACCGCATTGCAGTTCGTTTTGCCTACGAATGTCATGATGACTCTGGTAACTGGTCGCGAAGCTTTGGTAATGAGAATTGGGAGTTCAATGAAAATGGTTTCATGATGAGACGTTTCGCTAGCATCAATGATTTACCCATTAAAGAATCTGACCGAAAGTTTTTTTGGCCCCTAGGAAGAAGACCTGATGACCATCCAGGACTAAGTGATTTTGGCTTCTGAAAATTTAGATTCACTCGGAGGCTTTGCTCATGCGCTGATCCATAGTCGCCAGCATGTTTCTCCCAAAAGACTGATTGCACCAGGCCCTAACCTACCCCAGAAATTAGAAATTTTGAATGCGGCTGGAGCCGCCCCCGACCATGGAAAGGTAACGCCTTGGCACTTTTATGAAGTCAGCCCCGAAAGTCGTAATTTATTAGGTGACTTATTTGCAGACGCACTCATAGCAAGAGACCCAAGCGCAACGCTAACTCAAATTGATGAAGCAAAGCAGAAAGCTTTTCGAAGCCCCTTGCTTTTATTGGCAACCGCTAAGCTGAACAATGAACTTGATAATATTCCCGAGCAAGAAAAACTCATCTCCGCAGGATGTGCAATTCAAAATATTTTGCTAATGGCTAATGCTTTAGGATTTGGCTCAGGACTATCAAGCGGTAAGGCTCTTTACAGCCAAAAGATGAGGGAATTATTTTTACTTAAAGATAAAGAGGAGCCTCTGTGCTTCATCACTATCGGCACTATCTCGGTTCATAAGCCCAATAAGCATAGGCCTGATGCAAATTCTTACAGTTCAGTTTTCTAGCTGAATCTATTGAACGTTTTTAGCTTCTCAACAATTAATTAACCATGCCATCAAGGCGTGCTGAGTAATCTCCGGAATCAAATATTGCTTGAGTGGTAAGCGTACTGGTAAGCGGGAGTGATAAAGAAAAAGCCCCGTTTATGGGGCTAAGTCATTGATGCATATAGTGAAAAACAGAAAAAATGCCAAAAGTACTGGCGGAGACGAGATCAAGATTTTGTCCCTCCCACTAAGTCTACCAAGGTCCATTAAACCCTTTACCTATATGCCTCTGAAGGTAGACCCTACTCCCAAGTAATCCATTCAAACTTACTAAAATCTAAGTTTCATTGGTAAGCGAGATGGTTAGAAGCTATGGGTATAAATAGTGGTCGAGTTACATTAAAAGAACTGAAACTAAATAAATTTACTGCGAGGGGGATTCTCGCTATGAACCAACCTGGATGGTACGCCGATCCTGAAACCAGAGGTTTATATTTGCGGGTTTTTGAAGGGGCTGATGGTCCATCCCGAAGCTGGCTCTATAGATTTACCAGTCCGGTTAGCGGTAAAAGACGGGCAATGGGGCTTGGATCCGTAGAAATTTGTTCATTAGCCAATGCCAGACAAAAGTCTCTAGGCCTCAGAAGAGCTATTTTTGATGGGATTGATCCCATTGACCAGCGCCAAGAAAAGAAATTGGGCGCAAAGGAATCTGATCTAAATTCCATCACCTTTCAAGAGGCCGCTAATAGGTGCATTAAAACGAAGGAAGCCGAATGGTCAAACTCAAAGCACAAAGATCAATGGGTAAGCACGATTAAGACTTATGCCCTTCCAATCATTGGAAAAATGAGGGTTGATCAGATTACTACTACTCATTTAGTTAAGTTACTTGAGCAAGAGATCAAAAAGAAGAATGGCGAGGTAGAGGGAACTTTCTGGAAGGTGAGAACTGAAACTGCAACAAGGGTGCGCCAGCGTATTGAGGTAATTCTAGATTGGTGCAAGGCTCATAAATATATTGCTGGTGATAATCCTGCGCGCTATCAAGGGGCTCTATGCCATCTGCTGCCTAAGGCCAACAAGATCAAGAAGGTAGCGCACCACCCTGCTCTGCCATTTAATAGGATCGGTGAATTCATCAGCGATTTACGAACTCATACTGGCTACTCGGCCTTAGCCTTGGAGTTATTAATTCTTACTGCTACTCGTACTGGTGAAGTCATTGAAGCGAAGTGGAGTGAATTTGATTTAGAAGCTAAGGTTTGGGCCATACCTGCTGAGCGAATGAAAGCTGGCAAGGAACATCGCGTCCCACTCAATAGAAGAGCCATGGAAATCCTCGAGCATTTGAAGACAATCAAGGTGAACTCCTATTTATTCCCAAGTTCTCTGCATAAGGAGCGCGCTCTATCTAATATGGCTTTACTTGCAATGATGAGAAAGATGCCTAAGTACGCAGAATTCGTGCCACACGGCTTTAGATCGACATTCAGAGACTGGGCAGCGGAGACCACCGAATACTCAAACGAGACTGTCGAGTTAGCTTTGGCGCACACGATTCAGAATAAGGTGGAGGCGGCCTATAGAAGGCAAGATCAGCTGGAAAAACGGGTTTGCTTGATGAGCGACTGGGAGGGCTTTATAGAAAAACGCATGGAGAATCTGTCCGGTAAAGAGATGTCCCTTTGACGGAATTACAAGCCTACATTTTCTACTTTAAACCATTAAATGACTTATAAATAAGTCATTAATACACTTAAAGACTTATTTATGAGTCATATTTATTGACCTATGGCGTATAAACAGGTATATTAACGTCTCATACTTAACAAAATGCATGAGGCAACTATGCGCGTAGATCAAGAACTAACCCTAGCATCAAAGCAGCTTGGCCAATCCGCTGAAATAGCGCAATGCCTTGTTTCTTTGCGTCTTGCGCGTCGTGTTCGCCAAGGTGAAGCAGCAGTCCGTGCCGGCCTATCTCGCGCCACTGCACAGCGCATTGAAAAAGGTGATCCTGGTGTAGCCGTTGGCGCGCTCCTGCGTTACTTAGATGCAATCGCTCCAGGCATGAACTTGTTGCAACTCTTAAGCGGAGATGATCCTGCGATCATTGCTTTAGAGCGTCGCTCACGTCCACAACGCGTGCGTGATTTAAGTGCAGCGGAAATGAAAGCGCTTGATTTCTGATGGCCAATACCACTAAGGATCTTTTTGTCTTTGCCAAT
>CANBSM010000125.1 GCA_947372155.1 Burkholderiaceae bacterium | reverse complement strand
AAACACTCCAAAGTTCTGATCCTCGGATCCGGCCCTGCTGGCTATACAGCAGCTGTTTATGCAGCCCGAGCCAATTTAAGCCCCACCCTGATTACCGGACTAGCTCAGGGCGGTCAATTAATGACCACTACTGACGTTGAAAACTGGCCCGCGGATGCTGATGGTGTTCAAGGTCCAGAGCTGATGGAGCGTTTTTTAAAGCATGCTGAACGCTTTAATACGGAGATCATTTTTGACCACATTCATACAGCAGCCCTGAAAGAAAAGCCGATTCGCTTAGTTGGCGATTCTGGAACCTACACCTGTGATGCATTAATTATTTGTACTGGTGCCTCTGCTCAATACATCGGCTTACCAAGCGAAGAAGCATTTATGGGTCGCGGTGTTTCTGGTTGTGCAACTTGTGATGGTTTCTTCTACCGCAATCAAGATGTTTGCGTAGTTGGCGGTGGTAACACTGCAGTTGAAGAAGCTCTTTACCTCACTGGCATTGCTAAAAAAGTTACCGTGATTCATCGTCGCGATAAATTCCGCGCTGAGCCAATCTTGAACGATCGCTTGATGGCGAAAGTTGCTGAAGGTAAAGTGGAACTCAAATTGAATGCCACTCTTGATGAAGTGCTTGGCGATGAAAAAGGTGTTACTGGTGTGCGCATCAAGAAACAAGATGGCAGCACTGAAGACATCGCTGTAACTGGCGCCTTTATTGCCATTGGCCACAAGCCAAACACTGAACTCTTTGTTGGTCAGCTCGATATGAACAACGGTTACCTCAAGACCCACTCAGGACTTGAAGGCAATGCCACTGCTACCAATATCCCTGGTGTGTTTGCAGCTGGCGACGTACAAGACCACATCTACCGTCAAGCGATTACCAGTGCTGGCACAGGCTGTATGGCTGCATTGGATGCGCAGCGTTACTTAGAAACATTGGAATAAAAATCCAAGTTGTTCCTTTGTCACCAAGTAATTCAGTAATAAAAAAAACGCCTAGCATTGCTAGGCGTTTTTGTTTTAGAGACGATGCTTAAACCCAGTTTTCAAGAGCAAGGTTTGGAACCCTCTTAAACTCAGACATATTATTGGTAACCAGAGTTAAGCCGTGACTTCTGGCGTGAGCTGCAATATGAATATCATTTACTCCAATGGGCTGACCCGCACGCTCTAGAAAAGCTTTAATTTGCCCATAATGTTGAGTTGCAGCAATGTCATAGGGCAAAACCTCTAAGTGGCTAATGAAGTCTTCAATAACATTGAGATTTTTTTCTACGTTTGCACTTTTTTCGGCGCCATAAATTAGCTCTGCCAATGTAATTGCTGATATAGCCATACGATTAGCATTTTTGTTGAATACTTTAAGCGCCTCCAGTGGTTTTTGCTTTATGACATAAATAACAATATTTGTGTCCAATAGGTACTTAAGCATTAGAGAGACTCTCTATCGCTTTGCTCCTGGGAGCCTCTTTCGTTCATGAAGTCTTCACTTACACCTGCTTCACCCAAGAAGAAGTTGTCCCACATATTTTCTATAGGTGCAATGATGCGCTCACGACCTTTTGAGCGTACGTTAACCTTGCGCACATTTTCTGGCAATCGCATTTCTGCAGGCAATCTCACCGCCTGAGTACGGTTGTTGGTAAACACTGTTGAAATAGCCAAAATTTGACCCTCCATATGTATATAGCAATTGTATATCGCACTTAGCCTAATTTCAACCCCTTTAAGAGGAAGCCTTGTCTATATGGGGCTTCGGAGAACTTCTATTTAACATTTCCCACTCCAGATCATCTTCCCCTTCATGCACCAAGATTTGCATCTCTGTAACAAGATTTAATGCCTCAATATCAACAAAACCCTTTGGAAAGGTTTTGGGATTTGAAGCATCTACGCATACTTTAATTAATTTAATTTTTTGCATGCGTTAAATAATAATTAAACCAATGACCGCAATATCAAAATGGCGATACCAATAAAAAACGCCTAGCATTGCTAGGCGTTTTTGTTTGTTGCAGTTTCAATACTTACTGCATAAGTTTTGATATTGCTTAACGTGAGATCACAGGCAACAATGGCACGATGAGCAATGCCACGATGTTGATGATCTTGATCAGTGGGTTAACAGCAGGACCCGCAGTATCTTTGTAAGGGTCACCTACGGTGTCGCCAGTCACTGCAGCTTTATGGGCCTCAGAACCTTTACCACCGAAGTTACCTTCTTCGATATATTTCTTGGCGTTATCCCAAGCACCGCCACCGGTACACATCGAGATTGCTACAAACAAGCCGGTCACGATCGTACCCATGAGCAAGCCACCCAACGCGGCAGGTCCTAACAAGAGACCTACAACGATTGGCGCTACTACAGGCAAGAGTGAGGGAATGATCATTTCTTTAATAGCAGCTGAAGTGAGCATGTCCACTGCTTTGCCGTACTCAGGCTTAGCAGTGCCTTCCATGATCCCAGGGATATCGCGGAACTGTCGACGCACTTCCTCAACCACAGCACCAGCGCAACGACCTACCGCTTCCATTGCCATCGCACCGAACAAGTAAGGAATCATGCCGCCGATAAACAAGCCAATGATCACCATGTGGTTAGACAAGTCAAAAGACACTTGCTGACCAATGCTCTCCAAAGCATGGGTGTAGTCAGCAAAGAGTACGAGTGATGCCAAACCTGCTGAGCCAATCGCATAACCTTTGGTAACCGCTTTAGTAGTGTTACCAACCGCATCCAATGGATCAGTAATGTCGCGTACTGATTGTGGCAAGCCTGCCATCTCTGCAATACCACCAGCGTTATCGGTAATTGGGCCGTAGGCATCCAGCGCAACCACAATACCTGCCATCGACAACATCGCAGTTGCTGCAATGGCAATACCGTACAAACCAGCTAGCCAATATGCTGCAAAAATCGCTGCGCATACAAACAGCACTGGATAAGCAGTCGACTTCATCGAGATACCTAGACCAGCAATGATGTTGGTGCCATGACCTTTAGTGGAGGCTTCAGCAATATGCTGCACTGGCTTGAACTGGGTACCGGTGTAGTACTCGGTAATCCATACCAATCCAGCTGTTAGCAACAAGCCTACGACGGTTGAACCAAACAAGCGCCACTGGCTACCTGGGATGCCCAAGGCATCGTCCGGCATGATGAAGTTGGTTACGAAGTAGAAGGCAATCAGGGATAAACCACCAGCGATGATCAAGCCTTTATACAAAGCAGGCATCACGTTTTTCATACCAGGTGTTGCTTTAACAAATGAGCAACCAATGATGGAAGCGATGATGGATACACCGCCAAGCACTAATGGATAAATAATGGCAGCTACTGGCGCGCCTGTAACCATGAGTGAGCCCAAGACCATGGTTGCAATTAATGTCACTGCATAAGTTTC
>CANBSM010000124.1 GCA_947372155.1 Burkholderiaceae bacterium | reverse complement strand
GGTTATCAAGGCTCCAAGGCTGCAATGAAGTTGATGGCTCAGGCTGACGTAGTTGTTGCGCTGGGTTCACGTCTTGGGCCATTCGGAACATTGCCACAGCATGGTATGGATTACTGGCCAAAAAATGCCAAGATTATTCAGATCGATGCTGACAACAAGATGCTTGGCTTAGTGAAGAAAATTTCAGTAGGCATTTGCGGTGATGCTAAGGCTGCTGCAGTAGCATTAACCAAGCGTTTAGAAGGTAAGAAATTAGCTTGTGATGCTACTAAAGCAGAGCGCGCTAAGACCATTACTGCTGAAAAAGCGGCTTGGGAAAAAGAGTTGGATGAGTGGACTCATGAAAAAGACCCATTCAGTCTGGATATGATTGAAGAGCAGAAAAAAGAAGTGACTCCAACAGGTGGTCATTACTTGCACCCACGTCAAGTTTTGCGTGAGCTTGAAAAGGCTATGCCTGCTGATGTAATGGTGTCTACTGATATTGGCAATATCAACTCTGTTGCTAATAGCTATCTTCGCTTTGAAAAGCCACGTAGCTTTTTTGCCCCAATGAGTTTTGGTAATTGCGGTTATGCACTACCAACCATTATTGGAGCTAAAGCAGCCGCCCCTAATCGTCCAGCGGTTGCATATGCTGGCGATGGCGCTTGGGCAATGAGTATGGTCGAGATTTTGACGGCAGTTCGTCATGACATTCCAGTTACGGCGATTGTGTTCCACAACCGTCAATGGGGTGCTGAGAAAAAGAACCAAGTGGATTTCTATAACCGTCGCTTCGTAGCGGGTGAGTTAGAGAGCCCAAGTTTTGCAGGTATTGCGCAATCCATGGGTGCCGAGGGAATTGTGGTTGACCAGCTTGATCAGGTTGGCCCAGCACTCAAGAAGGCAATTGATATGCAGATGAAGGAAGGCAAAACTTGTGTAATCGAGATCATGTGTACTCGTGAACTCGGTGATCCATTCCGTCGTGATGCGTTAGCCAAGCCAGTACGTTTCTTGGATAAATACAAAGATTACGTATAAGTCACTACGAGCAACAAGAAAAGGTCCGGTTCATCTGGACTTTTTCTTTTGCACTAGACTAATTCCATTCGCACTTTGCTGAGGTCTGCTTTTATGAATAGCCTAGTAATAAAAGGTTTTAAATATTTCTTAACTTGCTTTGGCTTAATTTTGCTTTCAAGCAATGTGATGGCGGATGTCTATCCCAGTAAGCCTATCAGGCTAATTGTTCCCTTTCCACCGGGAGGGCCAACTGATATTGTTGCTAGACCGTTAGCAGTTCTTCTGGGTGATCGCCTTAAAGAGCAAATCATTATTGAGAATAAGGGCGGTGCTGGTGGATCGATTGGCGCTGATCTCGTTGCTAAGTCAGCACCAGATGGTTACACCTTGTTTATGGGTACCGTAGGAACAAATGCAATCAATGGCAGTTTGTATAAACAGCTGCCATATGACATGACTAGAGATTTCACACCAATTGCTTTGGTTGCCACCGCTCCTGTTGTCATTGTGGTTAATTCAAGTGATCGCATTAAAACGCTTGCTGAGTTAATTGCGGAGGCCCGTTCAAAACCCGATACGATTGCGTATGGAACAGCTGGAAATGGAACACCAGGACATTTAACTGCGGCCTTATTTGAATCAACCACTCAGATCAAGCTAAAACATATTCCCTACAAGGGTAGTGCACCTGCTGTTACAGATCTTATTGGTAACCAGATACCATTAGTCTTTGATCCGATTCAATCGGTATTGCCGCACATCTCATCGGGAAAGCTGCGTGCTTTAGCGGTAACCAGTAAGACGCGCTCACCTTTATTGCCTAACGTACCAACGGTTGCAGAATTGGGATATCCCCAGTTTGAATCAACTGCTTGGTGGGCCTTATTTGGTCCAGCGAAATTGCCAGATTCAATCACCAAAAAATTAAGAGTCGATACGGAGAGGGTGGCTCAATCAGCTGCGTTCAAAGAGCGGTTGGGTAACTTGGGGGTTCAGCCAAATACAGACTTTAAAGAGAGTTTGGCTAACTTCCAAACTAGTGAGATTGCGAAATGGGCTAGGGTCGTTAGAGATTCTGGCGCCACTATTGATTGACAGTAGATGAATGAGGATTGAGAAGAGAACAAGATGAAGCTAAATCAAGAAGAAAAGGCTATGCTTGCTGGTGAGTTTGGTCCAGTAAGGCAAACAGCTATCGCACATCAAATTAAAGTAGGTGAGTTCTTTGGCGCTAAAGATTTGGTGCCTGTATCTCAAGCGCACATCATGGCGGATACCGAGAGCTTGGGTGAGGCTGGTGTTGAGTGGTTAGAAGGCCTAGCTAAGAATACGATTGAGGATCGATCAGTTCGGATTCCAACGATTACCGATCCTAGGGGTACTGACTTCAGCAAAGCTAAGCAATTAGGTCAAACCGAAAAAATGCTTGAGCTTGAAAGACGCGCTATTGATGCTTTTGTAAAAATGGGCGTGTCCATGACAGACACCTGCATTAATTATCAAACTATTATGGCGCCCGTATTTGGAGAGCATTTAGCATTTGGTGACACCGGAGTGGTTATCTATTCCAATAGTGTCTGCGGTGCCAGATCGAATTTTGAAGGAGGCCCCTCTGCGTTGGCGGCAGGTTTGACCGGTAGAACTCCTCGCTATGGTTATCACCTCGATGAACATCGTAAGCCTACGCATCGCTTTAAAACTTCATGGACACCTCAAACACTCAATGAGTGGGGCGCTTTAGGAGGCTTGATTGGCAAGAAATCAGGGAACTATTGGTCAGTTCCTATTTTGGAGGGGATCGAAGGCCATCCAGGCTCTGATGCTATGAAGCACTTTGGCGCGGCAATGGCGAGTTTTGGATCTACTGCGTTATTTCACGTATTAGGTGTTACACCTGAAGCTCTTCGCGCTCGAGATTTGGAGTACTTGCATCTGCCAGAGATTCTTATTACCAAAGAAGAGGTAATGGGATTGCAAAATTCTTATCGTATTGCTGAAGAAATTGATGTCGTAGTATTTTCTGCGCCACAGTTAAGTCTCATGGAGATGAAGAGTATTGCGGAGTTATGTAAGGGCAAAAAATTCATCAAACCTTTATTGGCCATGACAAGTCCACAAGTTAAACCAGATTCTGATCGTATGGGCTATACCGAAATGATTGAAAGTGCAGGCGGGACAGTGTTTTCTGGAATGTGTTTCTATCAATCCTATGCGAGAGAAATAGCAGAGACGAATGGGTGGAAGGTATTGGCAACCAATAGCGCAAAAATTGTAAATATTTTAGGCGGCTATGGTTATACGCCGATGCTGGCCTCCATGGAAGACTGTGTGCAAGCTGCTGTAACGGGGAGACTAAAGTGAGTGGAAAAATTTATAAGGCTAAACATGCCCAAGGCGAGAGTATCGAGGGCGAATGTCTGAGTGCATCCGATGGATTTTCAGCCCGCTATGATTTGGATCGCATAAAAGGGGTTTTCTCACGCCCGGCACATAAGCTTTTTGGCCAATCATATAAAGATAAGATTTTGGTTCTAGATGCCGCTAAAGGCGGGGTGGCAAGTGCATGGATGCTCTATGAGATGAA
>CANBSM010000123.1 GCA_947372155.1 Burkholderiaceae bacterium | reverse complement strand
GCAAAAGAAGCAAAATTCGTAGGTCCCAGTTTTATTTGGGCATTACTTTTAATTTTTGGAGATTTAAAGAATGAAAAAATCGCTATTAGCAGTTGCAGCTATCGGTGCTTTCGCATCTGCTGCTCAAGCTCAGTCCAGCGTAACCGTTTACGGCATCATGGACGTTGGTTATGTTGGTGGTAACACACGTCTTGCACAAGGCGGCGCTACTAACACAGTAACTAAAGGTACAGGCAATCAATTCAGCGGCAGCGCAGAATCTACAAGCCGTTTAGGTTTCAAAGGTACTGAAGATTTAGGTGGTGGTACTTCTGCATTCTTCACAGTTGAATTAGGTTTGGCTCCTTCTGATTCCACATCTGGTTTCAAGAACTCAGCTACTACTGCAAACCGTCAATCTTTTGCTGGTTTGAAGAAAAACGGTGTTGGTGACTTCGCAGTTGGTACACAGTACACATTGATCCACAACGCTGTTGCTGCAACTGATGCTGGTCAAACAAACAACATCCTCGGCGACATGATCTACACATCAGGTACAGGCGCTGGTACAGCAACTGCTGATAACAACATCACAAACAACGTTGCGTTTGCTGCTGGTCAGTCATACACAATCCGTTCACAAAACACTTTGACTTTGAACACAGCTACTTTTGCTGGTTTCACAGGTCATGGTCAAGTAATCATGAACAACGTGAACACTACTCAGTCTGCTAACTACGCAGCTGGTGGCTATGCTGGTGGTACTAACAACCAAAACGGTTGGGGCTTAGGTCTTGACTACACTTGGAACAAGTTGATGGTTACAGCAAACATGTTGCAATTGAATGCTAAGAACTCTTACAACCTCACTGGTACTACTCCAGCGACAACATTTGCTGCAGCTAACATCAACATCTTCGGTGCTGGTCAAGCTTCTTCACTCGGTACTAACGTTAAAGATAACCAGTACTATGTTGGCGCTACTTATGACTTCGGTATCTTGAAGGCATACGCTCAGTACATCAGCCGTAAAGTAACTGCACAACAAGACACTGGCTACTACGCTAAGCGTACTGGTGAGCAGATTGGTGTTCGTAGCTACATCACTCCAACAATCGAAGCTTGGGCACAAGGTGGTCTAGGTAAAGAAACAGCTTTCGGTTCAAGCAACCCAGCTGCTAACTTGACTTCATGGCAGGTTGGTTCTAACTACTACTTGAGCAAGCGCACAAACTTGTACGCTATCTATGGTCAAGTTGGTACATCAAACGTTTCATACACTGGTGTAGCAGGTTTGAACACAAGCAACTTGAATCCATCAAGCTTCAATGCTAGCAACTACGCTGTTGGCGTACGTCACACTTTCTAATTTAGTGCTAGCGTAAGCTAGTTACGAATTAGTTTGGCATTAAATTAACCCACTGTGGCAACACAGTGGGTTTTTTCTTTGGGGAATTAAGAGACCTGACTAATCTGATTGAGTAATCAGTCAGTTGAGTATTAGTTGGCTTGGACTCTACTTACCCGCTCAAGCAAAAACTCTTCTAAGGCTCTTATTGGGCTTAGGTCATCAAATAAGATCGATCTATTGGCAACAATCTTTTCTTGAATGGCTTTTCTGTATTCTCGTTCTTGCACTAATTTCACAACTAGGTTCACATATTCCTCCTCGTTGCTAATAACGAGTTCAGGCATGCCCATTCTTTTAAGAATGCCGCTAGCAAGGCGTCCCCGCATAAAAAGGCCTTCCCGAGTGACAACTGGTAAGCCACATTCAATGGCTTGAATGGCAGTATTAAATCCAGAAAATCCGATCGTATCTAAAAATACGTCGGCTTTTTGCATTAGTCCATAAAAGGCTTCGGTTTTTTGCCAGGGACTAAAGCGAGCAAAATCAGACATGGCTAAACCTTCAATCTCAAAAGCCTTTGAGAGTCTCTCCTTAAAGGCTAAGGAGAGAGGCTGTTCTGGGCTTTCGAAGAAGATTAATTGGCAAGTAGGTAGCTTTTGTGCAATAGATACCAAAACCTTATCGTGCTCAGGGGCATATTTAAAAGGCGTACCGGGACAGATGAGTATGGGGGATGCCCCATCAATACCAAGAGATGAGAGATCAGGCGCTACCGGAATAACGTTGCGGGCAGAGTAGTGGCAACCTAAATTCGGAAGAGAGACTAATTTTTCACTGTAATGATCGTCAGCATTGGCAGGCTCAAACGCTTTGGCGGAGATATAGTAATCCATCGTTGGCAGGCCAGTAGTCTCAGGGTGCCCCCAGGAGGCTACTTGCACAGGGGCTAATCGCAGATTAGCTAACTTACAAGTCAGCGGATCCATGCCAATCTCGGGGTAAATCAAAACATCGACTTGTTTTTCTAGAATGGCCTTGGCCCAATCTTCTAGATTGCCTAAATTTTCAGTAAAAGAGGTGGATAGCGCTTTTGCTAATACTGTTTCTTGGTCGCTAAAGCCGCTGACATAAAAGATGTGAACCTCAAATAGGTCTTTGTTAAGGTTCTGGACCCAGCCTTTGAGGATGGCATCCCATACTGAGTGTTGATGTATGTGCGAGCTGACTATGCCGACTTTAATGCGAGTTGTATTAATGGGTTCAGCAATTAAAAAATGTTGCCTACTTTGCCACCATTCCATTGCCTTGTGGCAAATATCCCCATACTGAGAGATGAGTTCTTTATTGTTGGTCTCTTGGTAAGCTAAATAGAATGGTTGTCGCCATCCAATAGCATTTTGAGCCTTTGCCAGAGTCGACTCATTTAGCCATTCGTATAAATCTTTAAGAGCATTCCCAAAAGATTGGCGCATCAGAGTCACGGCCTCTGGGTTTGGCGGAATCTTATGTAATGAATTAAAGGCCAACCCCAATTTAGCCTGCACATTTTTAGAGTCGATCTTAAGAGCGGTTTGAAAACAAATTTTTGCTTCTGGATTTCGATTTAGGCTCTCTAGTACCGTAGCGCGATCGACATAGGCATCTGCAATATTGGGATTTAGTGTGAGCCTTTTATTAATACAGACTAAGGCATCCTCAAACTCTTTTAGTTCAATTAATACTCCGCTTTTACAAATGTATGCACCCATATTCGTCGGGTCAAGATCTATGGCTTTTTCATAACACACCAAGGCGTCCGATAAGTTCCCAATTTTTTGCAACACTAATCCACGCTTGATATGACCCTCGGGGTGGTTTGGATCTAGTTCAATTAGCTTTTCATAGCATGCCAAAGCATCTTTCATGCGAGCTGACTCTAGTAGGGTGTCACCCACGCTAAGCCACGCGTCTTTTTTCTCAGGGCTGATTTTGATTGCCCGATCAAAGCAGGCCAGAGCTTCATCGATTCTTTTAAGTGCTTTTAAAGTAATGGCCTTATTTAGCCACCCCTCATAAAACTCTGACTGTAGGCTAAGTACTTGATCAATTAGCGCTAATGCCTCGTGTTCTTTTTGTAGGTTTCTTAATGCGATAGCTGTATTAAGAAGGGCTTCTGGATATTGGACGTTGATTTTCAGGGCATTGTTAAGGGTATTAACCGCTTCCTCATTTCGATTGAGGGCTAATAAACTTTTCCCATAGTTTAGCCAGGCCTCTGGGTTCTGAGGCATGAACCTGACAGCTCTTTGATGATGAATCAATGCCTCTTTTTCGTTGCCTGAGCTAGATAATGCTTTTGCTAAGTTGTATTGCAATGACGGATCTGATGGCTCTAGTGCAGCTGCTTTTTTAAGAAATTTAACAGCCTCTAAATGATTATCTTGTGATGCGCGAATGAGACCGAGAATATGTAGTGCTGGAATATTTTTTGAATCAACTTGTAGCAGCCTTTTTAAGATAATTTCGGCGCTTTGCGTATTGCCGCTTTGGAATGCTTCAATTGCTTGGCCCAGCATTGATTGAAATTGTGGATTCATCATCAAATTTTAAATGAAATACTTTATATTTTGATGGTGGCGATCCCTGCAGAATTAAGATATTCTGAATCGAAACTTTATTTCATCAATCTCTAGAATCAGATGTTTTAATAAAATACGCTTCCAAAACCCACTAATATGCAAAACGATAGTCCAGAAGATTTCTTAAAGTTGGCTGAAAGTCACTTTCAAGCAAAAGACTATCCGGCATGTGAGTCGGCATTGAAGGCTATTCTTGAGAAAAGCCCAAACCATACTGGTGCAAATGAGCTCCTGGCCTATGTTTCTGCTAATACAGGAGATTTGGAGCGCTTTCATGGTTTGCTTTTAAAGGCCAGCCAGCAGCTGGATTGCTCGCCTAAGGCGCTTTATTACTTAGGATCTTCTTTCCTTGAGAAGGGCCAGTTTCAGCAAGCAATTCTCTATCTGGACCGAGCCTTAAAAAATGCGGGTGATTTCTTTGAAGCGCTGCACGATTTGGCTACTGCACAGGCGCAGATGGGCGACAAGCAATTAGCGCTTCAAAACTATAAAAAAGCACTCCATCTAAAAAAAGATTCTTGTGAGCTGCACTACAACATTGCCAGGTTATACGATGAACTGGATCAGCTGGATCCAGCTTTAGCTCATTACAGGCATGCGGTTGAAATCGACCCTGGATATGCTGAAGCGTGGTGTAACCTAGGCGTTGATTTAGCACGACTGAGACGTTATGAGGAAGCGCTTCAATCTTACGATAGAGCACTCCATTTGCGCTCTAATGATGCAACGACTTGGTCCAATAAGGGCATCGCACTGTATGCACTGAAGAAGCCAAATGAAGCATTAGCAGCATACGAGCAAGCGACTCAATTAAGTCCACAGTATGCACAAGCATGGGCTAATAAAGCTGCGTTTTTTCACGATCAAAAGCAGTATCCCCAAGCTATTGCTGCCTATGAAGAGGCGCTAAGACTTGAATCAAGCATTCATTATGCGGCCGGAGAAATGCTGCATGCAAAGATGAAAATCTGTGACTGGAATAATATTGAAATCGAGATTCAAAGTCTTGAAGGGGCTATTGAGGCTAATCAATTAGCCTCATCGCCATTTCCGATGGCTGTTGCATCATCATCAGAGAGCATCAACTTTCAAGTTGCAAAACTGTATGCAAAAGATCGGTTTCCTATTTATGCAAAACCGCATTTTCGTCCAAAAAATAGTGAACAGAAAATTCGAATTGCATACTACTCAAATGATTTTTTTAATCATGCCACAGCCTATTTAATGGCTGAGCTCTTTGAATTACATGATCGAGAAAAGTTTGAGATTGCTGCGTTTTCATTTGGCCCTAAGACACAAGATGCTATGCAGCTAAGGCTGCAAAAGAATTTCGACCAATTTATGGATGTCAGCAATATGTCGGACCAAGAGGTTGCTGCTTTATCTCGTCAGATGGAAATCGATATCGCCATTGACCTAAAGGGTTACACCACCAACTCTAGGCCTGAAATTTTTGCGCTAGGCGCCGCACCTTTGCAAATTAATTACTTGGGTTACCCAGGCACTATGGGAGCCGAGTTCATGGATTACATCATTGCTGACACAGTATTAATTCCTGAATGTAATCAACAATATTTTTCAGAAAAAATTATTTATCTAAAAAATAGTTATCAGGTAAATGACTCAAAGCGTGAAATATCAGATCGGAAATTTTCTCGCTCTGAACTTAACCTGCCTGAAAGCAAATTTGTTTTTTGCTGCTTCAATAACAACTTTAAAATTTTGCCGACGACCCTTGATCTTTGGGCGCGTATTTTGTCAAAAGTTCCTGATAGTGTTTTGTGGTTACTTGAAGACAACCTGCTTGCTAAAGAGAGCCTCATCAAGCAGGCTGAACTTAGGGGGATTGCCAGAGATCGCTTGATATTCGCTGGGCGAATGAATTTACCTGACCATTTAGCTAGGCATCAATTGGCAGATTTGTTCTTAGATACACTTCCTTGTAATGCGCATACAACCGCTAGTGATGCATTGTGGGCAGGTTTGCCGGTGTTAACTCAGTTGGGTGAAACATTGGCAGGCAGAGTCGCTGGCAGCCTTCTGACGGCTATTGGCTTGCCTGAACTTATCACTCATAGTTCAAACGACTATGAGGATTTAGCAGTTGACTTGGCTACAAGCCCATTAAAACTAATAGAGATCAAAGAAAGGCTGTCATTAAATAAGTTGAGTGCCCCATTATTTAATGCAGTACTTTTTACCCGCGAAATTGAGGATGCCTTTATCAAAATTTACCAGCGCTATCAGATAGGGTCGCCCCCACAAAATCTCTATTTATAAGTTTTCTGTATCTTCAGGTAATTTAATAGCCGCCTCAGTGAAAACCCTAATTTTTGCACCTGTAAAGGGATTAAATAGACGCTCTTTGATATAAAGTCTGTTAAAAATAGAGTATCTGTAGATAGTAGCTTTTTCAACTAAAAATGAACTGACGATGAGACCTTCAATGAAAAATAATAAACTCCCCATGATTTTTGCAGCTAGTGCATTAGTCGCTGGCCTATTGGCTCCCGTTTCATCTCAGGCCGCTAGTGCAACTATGGATAAGATTAAGTCCACTGGTGCTGTCACTATGGGTGTGCGTGAGTCTTCCATCCCGATGTCCTATACCACCGGCGATAGCCGTTTTGACGGTTATCACGTTGAAATCTGCCGCATGATTTTGGGCGATATTAAAGATAAGTTGGGCATGAGCACTCTGCGTATCAACTATCAACCGGTGACTTCACAAAATCGTGTCCCTTTAGTGCAAAACGGCACGGTTGATATCGAGTGCGGCACAACAACAAACAATACTGCTCGCGCTAAAGATGTTGGCTTTGCTAATACCTTGTACGTAGAAGAGGTGCGCATTGCAGTGAGAGCAAATTCAGGCATTACTTCTATTTCTCAATTGGCAGGCAAAAAAGTTGCGACAACAACAGGAACAACATCTGTACAGCTCTTGCGCAAGCATGAAAAAGCCAATGGCGTGAACTTCGACGAAGTATTTGGTAAGGACCATGCTGATAGCTTCTTGTTGCTTGAGTCTGGTCGTGCTGATGCCTTTGTGATGGACGGTTCTATTTTGGCTGGCAATATTGCTAACTCTAAGAATCCAAAAGATTTCAAAATTGTTGGCGAAGTACTTGCTACTGAGCCAATCGCAATTATGGTTCCAAAGAATGATCCGGAGTTTAAGGCTGCAGTGAATGCCGCAATTGCAAAGATTGTTGCGAATGGCAAAATGCCTGGATTGTGGAATAAGTGGTTCTTGTCACCAATTCCACCAAAAAATATCGTAGTTGGTCTCGAATTGTCTCCAGCAACTAAAAATGCTTGGGCTAATTTGAATGACAAACCTGCGGAAGACTACAACAAGAAGTAATTCAATAAATAAGCTTCCTATATGGCATTAGATTTAGGTGTTTTTTGTAAAAGCACCCTAGATGGAGAAGTGGTTGAACACTGCTTCTCCTCTATTTTTGGGCTTGGCCAAAATGCAGATCCTAGCTATCTAGACTGGCTCATGAAGGCTTGGGGCTGGACCTTGGCGGTAGCGGCGCTAGGTCTTGCAATCGCTTTGATTTTGGGCGCCGTGATGGGTACCTTGAGAACCCTGCCGGATAACGGCAGACTAAGCAGGGTGTTGGTGCGACTTTCAACTACTTGGGTAGAGTTATTTAGAAATATCCCAGTCTTAGTTCAGGTATTTCTTTGGTATCACGTTATCCCCGCATTTGTTCTGCCATTAAAAGCACTGCCATCGTATTGGTTAGTCAGTATTGCCTTGGGTTTCTTTACTTCTGCTCGCATAGCGGAGCAGGTGCGCGCTGGGATACAGTCTTTACCAAGCGGGCAACGAGCTGCGGCAACTGCGCTGGGCTTAACTACCCCGCAAACCTATCGCTATGTCATATTGCCTATGGCGTTACGCATTGTCATTCCACCTCTGACATCAGAGAGTATGAATGTGATTAAAAACTCTTCAGTGGCCTTTGCCGTTTCTGTGCCTGAACTCACGCTATTTGCTATGCAGGCGCAAGAGGAAACTTCTCACGGCGTAGAGATTTATTTGGCGGTTACTGCGCTCTATGCCTTATCTGCGTTTGCCGTTAATCGTGCGATGGCTTTGATCGAAAAAAGAAGTCGTATCCCTGGTTTTATTGCCGCATCGAATGATGCAAGTCTGGCTCATTAAAGGAATGATATGTTGAGCTTAGACTTAAGTTTTTATAACTGGGAACTCTTCACAAATTATATTTTGAAGGGGCTGTTATTTAGCGTGCAGCTCACTGTCATTGCCACTGTTGGCGGCATTGTGGTCGGCACTTTCTTGGCTTTGATGCGGTTATCAGGAAAACCGGCTTTGGTTTATCCCGCAACGTTTTATATCAATACCATGCGCTCCATTCCACTAGTGATGGTGATTCTTTGGTTCTTCCTGCTCATACCAATGCTGATCGGTAGACCTATTGGTGCGGACTTATCGGCCACCATTACCTTCATTGCATTTGAGGCTGCTTTCTTCT
The DNA here is from genome assembly GCA_947372155.1 of Burkholderiaceae bacterium. The sequence goes on along the minus strand of CANBSM010000123.1, from coordinate 77 downwards.
CGGAGATTGTTAGGGCCGGCATTCAGTCAGTTCCAAAAGGTCAGAGTTATGCTGGTGAGGCCTTGGGAATGACCTAC
>CANBSM010000122.1 GCA_947372155.1 Burkholderiaceae bacterium | reverse complement strand
TTGAGAACATCGGCCATTACTTTTGGTCAGTATGATGTCGTCGCTATAGCAATAAGCTACGGGATGCTTTTTCTGAGTCAGTTATGGGTGGCGCAATTGGCTAACTTAAGCAATTATTTTTTAGTGGGTTGGTTCGCAGCATTGGCTTGTGCGATTTATCACTTGAAGTTAGTTGCAACTCGCAATAGAGACAATTGCCTTAAAGCATTCCGCCATAACAACTGGTTAGGCGGATTTTTATTTCTGGGAATTGTATTGGGTCTAGGGGTTCAGTAGACTTTGGTGGCCGATTAACTCTTGCCGAGTTCGTCACCCATTGCTTTGCCACGCTGGCTGGCAGCATCAATCGCTTTTTCTAATATCTCGTGCCAACCTTGTGTTTTCATTACATCGAGGGCAGCTGCAGTGGTGCCCCCTTTAGAGGTAACTCTCTCACGTAAAACACCAGCATGCTCATCAGAGTTATGGGCTAATTGCGTAGCGCCTTCAAGAGTGGCATAAGCCAGCTTGCGAGCCGTTTCTGGATCAATACCTAACTTCTCGCCAGCAGATTGCATTGCCTCTAGGAATGCAAAGACATAGGCGGGGCCACTTCCAGAAACTGCAGTTACCGCATCCATCAATTTTTCTTCTTTTACCCAAACGGCTTGACCGACTGCATTGCAAATCGTTTCAGCTAGGGCGCGATCAGATTGAGTTACAGCAGCATCTGCAAAAAGACCAGCAATACCTTTACCAATTAAGGCTGGAGTATTGGGCATAGCGCGCACACAGCGTGTGTGATCTAGCCAGCGACTCATATCTTTCAGACGAATGCCAGCAGCGATACTCAGAATTAGTGGGCCAGGTGCGCTGGCATGCTTTAGCTTAGATGCCAAGCCTTTAGCAACAACATTGAAGTCTTGGGGTTTTATTGCCATGACAACGACATTATTCTTAGAGAAATCAAAGGCAATTTGCTCTAGAGCACCAATACCTTGAACACCAAAGTCTTCATGTAATTTGAGGGCGGTTGCCGCATTTGCTTCTACAACCGAGATTTGATTGGACTCAAATCCACTTGCAAGAAGGCCGCTAATAAGGGCGCGTCCCATATTGCCACCACCGATAAATGTAATGTGGGCGTTGCTATTGCTTTGTGCGATTTTGTTTGTGCTCATTTGCTAATCTTATCGCGCTTCCCAAAAATGGCTGTGCCAACACGAACAATAGTGCTGCCTTCGGCGATAGCTGCCTCTAAATCATCTGACATGCCCATGGAGAGGGTATCAAAGTATTGGTATCCCAATTCGGTGAAATGCGTAGTCTGAACCTTCTTAAAACATTCTTGAATGGCTGCAAAAGCCTTGCGCTGCTGAAGTGGATCCGGACTGGGTTCTGGAATAGCCATAAGACCCCTAAGAACCAAGTTTGGTAAAGCGGTAATGGCATTACAAAGTTCTTCAACTTCCGCCAGGGAAACACCACTTTTACTGTCTTCCTCGCTCACATTAATTTGTACGCAAACCATCAATGGCGGTAATTCAGGAAATTCACCCCGTTGAGCGGATAGGCGTTCTGCAATTTTGAGGCGGTCTACGCTATGAACCCAATCAAAGTGCTGCGCTACTTCTCTAGTTTTATTACTCTGTAAAGGGCCTATAAAGTGCCAAATTAACCAAGGACGTAATTTGGCAAGCTTTTCGATTTTTTCAACAGCTTCTTGCACATAATTTTCACCGAAAGCAGATTGACCTGCGTGCATTGCTTCTTCAACCGCTGAAGCTGGAAACGTTTTGCTCACAGCCAGGAGTTCAATTTCTTCGGGCTCACGCTTTGCTGCCAATGCTGCAAGCTCAATGCGCGCTCTGACTTGCATCAGATTTACAACAATGGAATTCATGAGACCTTAGAAGATTTGCTAAGCAACTGATCTACGATTTCGATCCAGTGGACTACTGGAGTCTCATCCTGCTGTAGATGGCTAATACAGCCAATATTTCCAGAAACAATTACCTCAGCACCAGACTCCTCACATGCTGCATTGAGATGGGTGAGTTTATTTTTACGCAGTTGCTCAGATAGCTCTGGTTGAGTCACTGAATACGTGCCTGCAGAGCCGCAGCAAAGATGACTATCGGCACATAAACGTACGCCAATACCAATACTAGAAAGTAGCCCCTCCACCTTGCCGCGAATTTGTTGACCATGTTGTAAGGTGCAGGGAGGGTGATATACGACGCCTGGCTTTGGATCGGTACCCACTAGTTGCACCAGCTCATTTTGTAAGGAAGGCAGTATTTCAGAAATATCTTTGGTTAGCTCAGAGATTTTCTTCGCTTTGGCGGCATAGGCGGGATCATTTGCAAGCAGGTGCCCATAGTCCTTGACCATTACGCCACATCCAGAGGCTGTCATCACAATCGCTTCTGCGCCACTTTCGACCAAAGGCCACCAAGCATCAATATTTTGCTTGGCATTATCCAATCCGCCAGCTTGATCATTTAGGTGATAGCGGAGCGCTCCGCAGCAAGTGGCATTAGACGCACTTATCATCTGAATCTTTAAGGCATTGAGAATGCGTGCTGTTGCTGAATTGATATTCGGCAGCATGCCAGGCTGAACGCAACCCTCGAGCAAAACCATTTTGCGCTGATGTGCTGTAGTCGGTCTTGCATAGGCATCAGTTGAATTGACCAATGCTTTGTTAATGGTCAACGGAATCTTGCGTTTCATGCTACTTGGCATCAGTGGGCGAACTAAACGGCCCAGAGTCATTGCTGTATTAAATAAGGCGGGCTTTGTTAAGCCTTCTTTTAGGGCCCAACGAGTCAGACGTTGGCCGATTGGGCGCTTAGGCGTATTTTCTTCGGCCCACTTGCGACCGATGTCTATTAAATTCCCATACTGCACACCGCTTGGACAGGTGCTCTCGCAATTGCGACAGGTTAGGCAGCGGTCTAAATGTAGGCGAGTCTTTTCAGTGGGCACTTGACCTTCAGCCATTTGCTTAATGAGATAGATTCTTCCGCGAGGACCATCTAACTCATCACCAAGGATTTGATAGGTGGGGCAGGTGGCCGTACAAAAACCACAGTGAACACATTTACCCAGAATGCGGGCTGCCTCTATACCTTCCGGCGTGTTGGCAAATTGAGGTGCGAGTTGAGTTTGCATATCAGGACTTATGGAAGACGGTTAGTAGCGAATACACCTGCGGGATCAAAGGCAGATCTTAGGCGTTCTTGCACAGCCTCTAGGGCTTTGGAATGAGTTTGCTCAGATAGCAAAGTAAAGCGCTGATTGCTAGGGTCTACATTGACACCCTGTCTAAAGCGAGTTGCATGTCCACCATGAGAATTTACTAGCGCTTTAATGGCATTGAAAGTAGCGTCATCACTAGGCGCTTTAATCCAACGTTGTTGGCCATGCCACTCTAAAACAATTTCCTCGTTCGCACCAGAAATCGCAATGGGTCCACAAGCTGCAGGTAGGGCTAGGCGATAGAGTGTTTGATCGGCGCCAAGATTGGCAAATGCAGAAAGTTTTTGCTCGCGCAAATCACTCCAGAAATGTTCAGCAGTTTCATGATTAACCTCGGTAGCCATAACCAATGAACTCATGAGAGGAATGGCGGCTTTAACGGCAGCTGCGGCGCCCGCGAGACGGAAAGTGAGCTCTCCATCGCTACTTTTGGCAGAGCTGATCCAACAACTGGCTGATAAGGGAAGGGGCTGACCAGCCCACTCATTCAATATCTTCAAAGCTTTTTCTTGAGAGATCTGGCAACGTAAGGTGGTAGTCGCAGCAGGTTTAGGCAATACCTTGACTGAGGCTTCTAGTAAAAGTGCCAGCGTTCCCAAGGAGCCGGGTAGCAGGCGAGAGACATCATATCCGGCTACGTTCTTCATGACCTTGCCGCCAAAAGAAAGATCTTGGCCCTTGCCGTCGAGGATGCGAGCACCCAATACAAAGTCACGGAAGTTGCCGGCGGTAATACGCCCTGGACCAGCCAGGCCAGCAGCAATAGCACCGCCAAAGGTTGCGTTCTCACCAAAGTGCGGTGGTTCAAAGGCAAGTACCTGATTTTTTTCTTTGAGAGCTGCTTCAATTTCTTTTAGTGGAGTGCCGGCACAAGCGGTAATGACCAACTCTTCAGGTTGATATTCCAAAATGCCAGAGTAAGCACGTGTATCTAGCTTGGTATAGCGATTTGGATTGCCGTACCAAGATTTAGTGCCGCCACCTTCAATTGAGAGTGGGGTTTTATTCTTGGCTGCATTCAGTATCTGTTCGCGAAATGCATTGATTTGTGGATGGGAGTGGCTCATTAAAAGCGCTCCAATTCTGGGTGAGGCAATTGGCCGCCACTAATACGCATACGACCATATTCTGCGCAGCGACTCAAGGTGGGGATAGCCTTATCTGGGTTGAGTAATTTTTCTGGATCAAAAGCGCTCTTCACACCCCAGAAAGATTCGCGTTCACCTTCGCCAAACTGCACACACATCGAATTAATTTTTTCAATGCCAACACCATGCTCGCCAGTGATCGTGCCACCAAGCTCTACACAGGCTTCTAAAATTTCAGTACCAAATTCTTCTGCACGATGCCATTCTTCCTGATCGGCGCCATTAAACAAAATCAGGGGATGCATATTGCCATCACCTGCATGAAATACATTTAAGCAGCCAAGGCCATACTTTGCTTCCATACCTTGAATACGCTTCAGTAACGTTGCAATGTGACGGCGCGGTATCGTGCCATCCATGCAGTAGTAGTCTGGTGCTAGGCGTCCGGCTGCTGGGAAGGCATTTTTGCGGCCGCTCCAAAACTTCAAGCGTTCACTTTCATCTTTAGAAATCTGTATTCCGCTCGCACCAGCTTCTTCAAGCACCCTAGTCATCCGCTCAATTTCTTCTGCAACTTCTTCAGGTGTGCCATCGGACTCACAGAGCAAAATCGCTTCAGCCTCTAAGTCATAGCCTGCATGCACAAACTCTTCTACGGCGCGAGTAGTCGCTTTATCCATCATTTCCAAGCCAGCAGGAATGATGCCAGCGGCAATGATGGCAGCAACGGCATTTCCACCTTTTTCGATGTCGTCAAAACTTGCCATGATCACGCGAGCCAATTTTGGTTTCGCTACTAACTTGACAGTGACTTCAGTCACTACTGCGAGCATGCCTTCACTGCCCATCATGATCGCCAGCAAATCAAGTCCAGGAGCATCAGGTGCTAAGCCACCAAATTCAACAATCTCACCGCTCATGAGTATTCCACGAACACGTAGAACGTTGTGAAGAGTCAGGCCATATTTAAGACAGTGCACTCCACCAGAATTTTCATTGACGTTGCCGCCAATGGAGCAAGCGATTTGTGAAGAAGGATCTGGCGCGTAATACAAGCCTAGATGAGCAACCGCTTCAGAGATTGCAAGATTACGCACGCCAGGTTGAACTACGGCAGTACGGGTAAATGGATCGATGCTGATAATTTTCTTGAGCTTGGCTAATGACAGTACTAAACCCTGAGAAAGCGGCATTGCACCACCCGAGAGACCGGTTCCGGATCCACGGGGCACTACGGGGATTTGCATTGCATAGCAAATCTTCAGAATTTGGGCGACTTGCTCTTCTGTTTCTGGCAGGGCTACGGCTAAAGGCATGCGACGATAGGCGGCCAGACCATCACATTCGTAGGGAATGGTGTCTTCTGGTTCCCATAGAAGGGCGTGTTCCGGCAGAATTGGGCGCAAGGCTGCAACCAATTTGGACTGAAGGGCGCTAATAGCGGCTAATTCGGGGGGTGGGGTCACCATATTCATAGGAATCATTTTAGCCATTTACCTATAATTAAGCTTATGGGAAATCGACTATCAAAAATCGCCACTAGAACCGGTGACGCAGGAATGACGGGCTTGGGTGACGGAAGTCGCGTAGAGAAGGATCACTTACGGGTCTGCGCTATGGGCGATATCGATGAGTTGAACTCAGAAATCGGGGTTTTAATGACCGAGGAGATCCCAGCAAGCATTTCTGCTGAATTACAGGAGCTTTTTCTGCAGGTGCAACATGATTTATTTGATTTGGGTGGTGAGCTTTGTATTCCCAATTACAAATTACTCAACCCTGAGCACGTAGCGCAGCTAGATGTTTGGCTCGAAAAATACAATAAACAATTACCCCCTTTGACTGAATTCATTTTGCCGGGCGGAACTCGCGCTGCCGCTCAAGCGCATGTTTGTCGCACCGTATGTCGCAGGGCGGAGCGTTCGATTGTTCGCTTGGGTTGGGAAGAGCCTTTATATGATTCCCCTCGTCAATATGTCAACCGCCTATCTGATTTGCTCTTTGTGCTTGCACGTATTTTGAATCGTGCGGCTGGTGGTTCGGATGTGTTGTGGAAGCATGAAAAAAAAGAGACTAAATAAATTAGTCTCTTTTATCAGTAGTACTTAAAAAATACTGCAGTATTACTTTTTCTTGCTTCTACGTTTCTTAACGGCTGTAGCTAGACGCTCCAGTACCTTCACAGAGTCATCCCAGTTGATGCAGGCATCGGTAATACTCTTGCCGTATTCCAATTTGCTTGGATCATCTTTTCCTGGCGTAAATTTCTGAGCTCCATCATTTAAATGACTCTCAACCATCACGCCAAAAATCTGGTGTGAGCCAGATTCAATTTGCTGTGCCACATCGTCAGCAACCACAATCTGACGCTCATGCTTCTTGCTTGAATTGGCGTGGGATAAATCAACCATCAAACTGGCTGGAAGCTTGGCTGCTTCTAGCTCAGAGCAGGCCGCTTGCACAAACTGAGCTTCATAGTTTGGCTCTTTGCCACCACGCAAAATCACGTGGCAATCTTTATTGCCTTTAGTTTCCACAACAGATACTTGACCATTTTTATGAACGGATAAGAAATGATGTGGACGACCTGCAGCTTGTATCGCATCAGTAGCAATTTTGATGTTGCCATCAGTGCCGTTCTTAAATCCGATAGGTGCAGACAAGCCAGAAGCAAGTTCGCGATGAACTTGGCTCTCAGTAGTACGTGCACCAATAGCACCCCATGAAATCAGATCCGCAATATATTGCGGGGAAATCACATCCAAGAATTCGCTACCAGCTGGCATGCCAAGGCGATTAATTTCCATCAATACTTGGCGTGCCAGACGTAGCCCCTCTTCAATGCGATAGCTTTCATCCAGATACGGGTCGTTAATCAAACCCTTCCAGCCAACAGTAGTGCGTGGCTTTTCAAAATACACGCGCATCACAATTTCTAATTCACCGGCAAAACGCTCGCGCTCAGCTAAGAGGCGTTGGCAATATTCCAACGCTGCTTTTGGGTCATGAATGGAGCACGGTCCGATGATCACGAGTAAGCGGTCATCCTTGCCATGAATAATGTCGCGGATTTTTTTGCGAGTGTTGCTGATCAACGCTTCAGTAGGCGTTCCAGAAATCGGAAAGAAGCGAATTAAATGCTCTGGCGGAGGCAGAACAGAAATGTT
>CANBSM010000121.1 GCA_947372155.1 Burkholderiaceae bacterium | reverse complement strand
ATGACGGCAAAAAAGGACTGGTAATGCTTGATCAGATACGTACGATTGATAAGGGTCGCCTAGTAAAGCGGCTAGGCTCAGTAAACAATAAATTATTAGGCGCTAGTTTGAGTATTCTTCAAGGGGCATTCACTCTATAGAAGTTATATTCACGAACTAAAACCCAGCCGCCAATCCATCCCGACGATGATCACTGCCAGCAATATAAGCAGAATCTGCATCTTCATTTAATTTAGCGATTGCTTGCGCGCTGCCAAAGTCTAGGCTATTAGGGGGTTGTACAGCAACTTCATGACCAAGCGCTTTTAATCCCTCCACAACGTTTGCTGGCATCGAGGCTTCAACAGTGAGCTTGCCTAAGTCATCAATACGCCAGCGTGGCGCATCTGAACATGCCTGAGGATTGAGGTATTCATCTACAAAGCGCATCACGAATTGAATATGACCCTGTGGCTGCATATTGCCACCCATGACACCAAAGGCCATGGTTGGTTTGCCATCCTTGGTCAAGAAGGCAGGCAGAATAGTATGGAATGGGCGTTTGCCTGGAGCAACTTGATTAGGATGTCCATCTTCCAATCTAAAACTCATACCGCGATTATGAAAAGCGATGCCACCCGGAGCAACTACACCAGAGCCAAATCCCTTGAAGTTCGATTGGATGTACGAAATCATCATGCCGGATTCATCTGCGGCGCAAAGATAAACAGTGCCACCTGAATGTGGATCGCCAGCGCCATAGCTACCAGCCTTATTGTGATCAATCAACGCTGCACGTTTAGCTAAGTAATCCCTATTAAGTAGAGAGTTCACCGGCATCTGCATGGAGCGCGCATCAGAAACATAAGCATAGACATCGGCAAACGCCATCCGCATTGCCTCAATCTGCAAGTGAATACGCTGCGCAGAATTAGCTGGATATTGCTTCACATTGGCTGCCTGCAAAATACCTAAAGCAATTTGCGCTGCAATCCCAGAACCATTTGGTGGGATTTCATGGAGGGTGTAGTCACCATAATCAAAGGCAAGCGGCTCAACCCACTCTGGTCGATTGTCTGCGAAGTCTTGCATTGTGAAGCAGCCGCCAGTTGCCCCTGCAAAGTCCACCATGCTTTTCGCAAGTGGGCCTTTATAAAAAGATTCACCTTCTGTGGCAGCGATTTCCTTGAGGGTTTTAGCTTGTGCTGGATATTTCCAGATCTGACCAGCTTGAGGTGCTTTGCCATCAATCAAAAAAGATTCGGTAAAGCCTGGTTGATTCTTCAGAATCGGAATGGCTTCCCGCCATTGGCGCGCAATGACTGGTGAAACCGGAAAACCGTTTTCTGCATAGTCGATCGCACGTTTAAATAATTGTGCAAAAGGAAGCTTGCCAAATTTTCTGGACAGCTCAATCCAGCCTGCCACCATCCCAGGAACAGTGACGGTATTCCAACCAATCAGATCCATCTCCGTTTTGCCGGCAAAATATTCTGGAGTCCAGGCAGCAGGGGCACGACCAGAAGCATTTAGGCCGTGAATTTTTTTGCCATCCCAAAGAATTGCAAAGCCATCTCCACCGATACCATTCATCGTAGGCTCAACTACCGTGAGTGTGATGGCGGTTGCGAGGGCTGCATCAACAGCGTTACCACCATTTTGTAGAGCTTCAACACCAGCCTGTGTAGCTAGTGGCTGAGAACTTGCAACCGTATTTTTGGCTAGAACCGGGGCACGGCCGCCGCCAAAAGGAGGGGAAATCAACATAATGTGTTCTTCTATTTAAAAAATGCAGTGACTTAATCAATCTTAATGTTGGCTGCTTTTACGCTCTTTGCCCATTTGGCTTGTTCTGCGATAGTAATTTCAGTCAATTTTTCAGAGTTGGCAAACTGCGGATGAATACCTTGATTGGCTAACTTATTTTTAAAATCTGGGTTAGTCAAAATTTTGCGAATCTCTCTTTCTAAGCGGGCAATTACAGAAGGCGGAGTTCCCTTAGGCGCATAAATAGCAAATAAATTTTCTACATCAAATTTTTTCATGCCATCTTGCTCAAAAGTTGGCACATTAGGCATTAGAGGTGAGCGCTCCGATGAAGCGATGGCGATAGGTCTGAGTTTTCCGCTTTGAATATGCGGTAATGATGCAGTAAGGCTATCAAACATCATTAAGGTATTGCCAGCAATTAAGTCGGGTAATGCAAAACTACTGCCTTTGTAAGGGATGTGAACTCCAGTCACACCGATGCGCTGCATAAATAGTTGCGCCTCAAGATGCGATAGGGTTCCATTGCCTTGGGAGGCATAATTAAAGTTACCATTTTTAGACTTAATAAAGGCAATGAGTTCAGGCATATTCTTTGCCGGAACGCTTGGGTTGACTTCTAGAACATGCGGTATGGAACCAACCAGAGCTACCGAAGCAAAATCCTTTTCTAAGTTCACAGTTGGATTATTAAACAGTGCTTGTGCAATTGCTTGGTTAGTCAATGCACTAAAGTGAATCGTGTAGCCATCAGGATTCGCTTTGGCTGCTGCAGTCATGCCAATGACGCCGCCAGCACCTGGCTTATTCTCAATCACAACTGCCTGGCCTAAGGCCTCTCCCAGCGGTGCAGCAATACTGCGTGCAAAAACGTCAGTCGAACCTCCCGCAGGAAAGGAGAGAATCATTTGGATTGGTTTTTTGGGCCAATCGGTATCGGGTGCGGCAATACTGGCACTTATTAGGCCAAGAGAAAATGTTGTGCTAAGTACGAGGCGTTGAATAAGTTTCATGGAGATCTTTGATTTATACATCGTTAATAAATTGAAGTTTGACGTGTTGAATTTACTTTTCATCTTTATACCAATACCACTTATATAGAAAGCTCTGACCCAATCTCCTAAATGGTGCAAAGGCTTCAGATCGTGCTTTCCCAAACAGGTTTGGAAATTCTAGGGGGGAGTTGTATATCGGCAGCTTAAAGACTTCTGAATTCGCTTTGCTACCGGCAACCATTTCAGCCAAGCGCTTTCCGGCCCAGGTGGAGAAGGAAACCCCGTTACCGCCATAACCCAAAGCATGCCAAACCATTTGCTTCGGATCTGGTTGCGTAATTCGCGGCATCATGTCGTGACTAACATCTACCCAGCCCCACCATGAGTAATCAATCTGAATTCCTGCAAGCGGTGGAAACTTTCTAGCAATCGCATCCGTTAAGAGCTTCAGGTGTTCGGGTGATTTAGCATCCGCACCGCTAATTGAGCTACGACTGCCCAACTGCAAGCGATTATCTTTTAGGAGGCGATAGTAAAAGCGTAGCGTGCGAGTGTCTGTCAGGAAGGTATGCGAGCGAAAATTACAGGCGTCTATTTCCGCATTTGTAAGGGGCCTTGTAACCACTGAATTAGAAAGGATTGGTAAGATGCGATTTTTAATCGGCTTTAATCCTTGCATACCGTATCCACCAGTACAGATCGCAATACGTTTAGCCCGCACTATGCCGCCAGGAGTTTGAATATGATGCACGCCATCAATTGTTTCCCATGACTCCACGGGGCTACTTGTATGAATTTTTATCCCAAGACTTTGTGCTTTTTTGAGCAAGCCAAAAGTAAATTTGAGTGGATGAATGCCAACGCCTTCACGCTCTAAAAGCGCTCCTGCAGCATCACGATCGTCGCAGTATTGCTCTTGTAATTCTTGCGCACTCATTAATAAAGGATCGTATCCAAAACTATCTTTACGAACCCTCGCTTCATTCTGCAAATAAACCATCTTCTCTGGACGATGTGCCACATAGAGGTGCCCACCATCAGTAGCATCACAGTCAATTTGACTCACTAGATCTTTAAAGTTTTCAAAGCCGGTAAATATTTCTCTATCTAATTTCTTCGCGGTATCTAAACCCCAGCGCTCAATCCATTGAGAGCGAGATAGCCGACCGCTGGCATTTTGACCTTGTCCGCCACTCCTGCTAGAGCAGCCCCAGGCAGTTTGATTGGCTTCTAATATCACTGCCTGAATGCCATGCTCCTGGGCCAAGTAGAGCGCTGTAGACACACCAGTTGATCCAGATCCAATGACCACAACATCGGTATCAATGTCTCGCGTGATTGGACCATCCGTTTTGGGTGGATCGCCAGCGCTAGCTACCCAATAACTGGGCGCATAGTCTCGACCCGCTCCTGGATTTGAAGAAGTAAGTGGGTCATAAAGCGGGTCATACAGCAAATCAGATTTCATGGGGACTCAGTCTAGGGCATTCCCGCTTATTTTGCTGGTAGGTTAGGTCGATTCTTGCGAAAGGCATTTTTCAATTGAATCTTGCCATTCTTAAAAATAAAGATATCCACGCCATCTGCTTCAACTCGGGTGCCGTCGGCTGCTGTGCCAGTAAAAGTCCACTCTGATACGCCAAAGTTTTGATCGACAAAGTGTCGATCATTTATCCATTGTGCATCAGGAAAGTTTTGCCAAGCACTTTCAAATGCCAGTCTCACTGCTGCAATCCCTTCATGTCTTGCGCCACAGGCATCGGGGCCTGCCGCAGTCTGAAATACACAGTCATCACTCATAAAGCTCATGAGAGCCTCAATATCATGACGATTCCAGGCGGCGCTAAATGCTGCCAGCTTGGATGGGGTCATTGCATCTTCATTATTTTGCATGGCAATATTTAAGCTCTCGTTGGGTGGAGGTAGGTCCGAATAAAAATACTATAGTATCGAATTATTACTATAAAAACTTGAGACAAAGATGAGTAGCCATTTGAAATATTTGGACAATCTAGAAAATGGCATCTTGCTATGAAGCCTTATTACACATGGCCCTCATTACAGGATATCGTAGCGGATATTAAGTCAGGTAAGAGTACAGCGCGCTCACAGGTAGAGCTTGCATTGCAACTTGCTAGCAAGGAAATGCTTGATTCCAAGGCTTCTCCGAGCTTTATTAGCCTCCAATCAGAGTATGCATTAGCTCTTGCGGATGGGCTTGATGCCAAGCTCAGTAGGGGTGAGGAATGTGGTGATCTTTGCGGTATCCCATTTGCTGTAAAAGACAATATTGATTGGTGCGGCTTTAATACGAGCGCTGGTAGCCCTAAGGCTTACTCCAGGAAAGCTGCGAAAACAGCTTCGGTGCTTCAGGGGCTGATTGATCGAGGGGCAATTCCGATTGGTAAAACCAATATGAATGAATGGGCAGTGGGTTTAACAGGCGAAAATGCGCATTTTGGCAATGTACAAAATCCGCATTTACTGGGATGCCTATCGGGCGGCTCGTCTAGCGGTAGTGCAAGAGCGGTTGCTATGGGGATTATTCCAATGGCTCTTGGTTCCGATACCGGAGGTTCCATTCGGATGCCTGCAGCATGGTGCGGTATTGTGGGTTTAAGACCTTCAAGCGACTCTTTTCCTTTGGATGGAGTTGTGCCACGTTCAAGAGCTTTGGATGTGGTTGGTCCGATTGTTCGCTCTATGGAGGATTGTGATTACTTCCTGGGCGCCTCTTTCTTGCCCAAATCCACTGAGTTCAAGTCTGATGGCAAACCCGCCTCTATCAAAATTGGTTGGGATCCTAGTTTGCTTGCTGGGGTCGACAGTGGCGTGGCGAATGCTTTTCAACAGTTTATGCGTGATGCACAGAAGCGGGGGGAGGTTAGCTTTGTTGAGCAGTCTTGGCCAAATTTTGCTGCAGCTACCCATTGCGCCTTAACAGTCTTGCAAATGGAGTTTTTGCTAGACTTTAGAGAGATGTGTGGAGAAGTGGAGGCCTTTGCCGATAAGCTAGGTAAACCCGTCATTAACGAGCTTCGTCATTCAGCTTCACTTGATCCTGATGTACTTCGTGTTGCCTATGGCAAGTTGGAGGACTTTCGGCAGGCTATGTCCAAAATAATTGGATCTGTAGATATGCTCGCCTTGCCATTAACGCCTTGCGGACCAGTCGTGGAGAGTGGCTTACCTGAGGCAGCTAAGCCACTGAGGGAGTTGAGCCTTCCCATGGGCGCTGCTGGCCTGCCTATATTAGGGAAGCCCCTAATATTTGCCAAAGACGGCTTTGACTTATCTGCGCCTAGTTTGGCGGGTGTCCAACTCGTGGGGAAAAAATTTCAAGAACGCAAACTTTTATATATGGTAAAAACTTACTTAGATGCACCAAACTAAAGCGTAATAGATTCTTGTAGGCAGTTCAGTTGTATAGAGTGATAAGCGCAGTATTCATAACAATAAAGTTGGTTTTGCAGCACGTTTAATTACGGAGACAATATGATTAGTACATTAAGACGTTCGTTAATGTTGGCGGTGATTCCTGTTGCGGTTGCAGTCGGAACTGCTGGAATTTCAATACCAGCGCAAGCACAACAGCAAAAAACCCTGAGATTTATTGCTCAGGCTGATCTCAAGATCTTAGATCCAATCACCACAACGGCTTACATCACGCGTAACCATGGTTATATGGTGTATGACACCCTGTTCGCAATGGATAGTAAGTTTGAAATCAAGCCACAAATGGTGGATAAGTTCACTGTAAGTCCTGATAAGAAAACCTATACCTTTACTTTGCGTGATGGCCTCAAGTTTCATGATGGCGCACCAGTTCGTTCAGCTGACGTGATCGCTTCTCTTGAACGCTGGGCAAAACGTGATGGACTTGGTCAAAAACTAGCTGAGTCTACCGAGTCTTGGAGTGCAACAAACGATAAAACTTTCGTTTTGAAGTTAAAGAAGCCTTTTGCTTTTGTATTGGATTCTTTGGGTAAGCCTTCCTCTAACGTGCCATTCATCATGCCTGAGCGTATTGCTAAGACAGATGCGTTTACCAACATCACGGATCCTACTGGCTCTGGCCCATTCAAAATGATTAAAGACGAATGGGTTCCTGGCAGCAAAGTAATTTATGTCAAAAATACAGATTACGTTCCTCGTAAGGAGGCGCCATCTTGGGCCTCAGGCGGTAAGGTGGTTAAGGTTGATCGCGTAGAGTGGCTTTACATTCCTGACGCAGCTACTGCTGCCAATGCCTTGGGCAATGGCGAGGCTGACTGGTGGGAGCAGATGCCTCCAGACCTCATTCCGGTACTTGCCAAAAATAGTAGCGTGAAGGTTCAAAATATTGATCCATTGGGTTCAATGGGTCTGATCCGCTTTAACTTCTTAAACCCTCCGTTTAATAATGAGAAGCTACGCCGTGCAGTTGCTATGGTTGTGAATCAACAGGATTATGTTTTAGGTATTGCTGGCAGTGCAGACAACGGTAAGCCTTGCGCTTCCTACTTCACCTGCGGCACACCTTTAGCTAGCAATGTTGGCTCAACACTGTTGACAGGTAAGCGTGATTTTGAAGCTGCTAAAGCATTGGTTAAGGAGTCTGGCTATAAGGGCGAGAAGATTGTCATTATTTCTGCAGCGGATCAGCCGATCGTTCAATCACAATCCCTGTTGACTACAGAGCTATTGCGTAAATTAGGCTTAAATGTGGAATTGCAGGCGGGTGATTGGGGTAGCTTAATTACTCGTCGCACATCAAAAGAGCCGGTTGAAAAAGGCGGCTGGTCTATTTTCCATACTTGGCTAGTTGGGCCTGACTTGCTTAATCCTGGCGTGAACTTTGCATTGCGTGGCAATGGTGAAAAGGCTTGGTTTGGCTGGCCTACAGATCCAAAGCTAGAGTCCTTGCGTGAAGCGTATTTTGAGGCACCTAATGCAGCTGGTGCTAAGAAAGCAGCTGAAGCAGTGCAGGCTCGCGCATTTGAGTTCCTGCCTTATATTCCAACAGCCCAGTTCATCTTGCCAACGGCGTACCGTACTAATCTCTCCGGGATTATTGTTGCCCCAATGGCATTCCTTTGGAACGTGGAGAAAAAATAATTTCCTTCATTAATAAGTTTTTAGGAGTTATTTTTTGCTTTCTTATATCGTAAGACGCTTGGGCGCAACGGTGGTCGTGATGGCCGTCGTTGCGTTTGTAGTTTTCTCTCTCTTGTATCTCACGCCTGGTGATCCCGCTGCTGTGATTGCGGGAGATGTGGCTACGACTGAGGATATCGCTCGTATTCGTCAATCTCTCGGTCTAGATCAGCCATTTCTAGTGCGCTTTGGAAGTTGGGTATGGGCTTTGATGCATGGTGATTTGGGGACATCCATCTTCAATAGTCTGCCTGTTGCCAAACTCATTGGGCAAAGGGTAGAGCCTACTTTATCTCTCACGATTTGCACTTTAATTGTGGCTATTTTGACTTCCGTGCCTCTCGGTGCAATCGCAGCTGCCCGTGCTGAGGGTAAGTTAGATCATGCCATTATGGGATTTTCTGTTCTAGGATTTTCTATACCCGTTTTTGTTCTGGCTTACTTATTAATATTGCTCTTTTCCTTGCAATTAAATTGGTTGCCAGTGCAGGGCTACCTTCCCATTAGCGAAGGTATTTGGCCTTGGTTCAAGCATTTGATCTTACCCAGCATTGCATTAGGTACGGTGTATGCAGCCTTAATTGCCCGCATTACGCGCGCCAGTGTCTTAGATGTCTTGGCGCAAGACTATATTCGGACGGCGCAGGCTAAGGGTTTAACAGAGCGCAATATCATGATTCACCATGCGCTTAAAAATGCGGCCGTTCCTATCATTACGATCATTGGTATTGGTATCGGCCTGCTCATCTCTGGAGCGGTGGTTACGGAAACTGTTTTCGCTATTCCAGGAATAGGGCGCTTGACTGTGGATGCCATTTTGCGTCGTGACTATCCCATCATTCAAGGGGTGATTTTAATTTTCTCTGCTACATACGTGATCATTAATTTATTAATAGATTTATCGTATGTCTTTTTTGATCCACGCATTCGTTACTAGGCCCCATGATTAATAACAATGCTATGGGCGCGGTAAGTGAGTCGGTGCAGATTTCAAAAGTACGTTTATTTTTGACTGCGCAATTACCCGCTTTATATAAGCGCTATCCTTTTGCAGTAGTTGGTGCGGCAACATTATTGCTCATGACCTTCATTGCTATTTTTGCGCCGTTCCTGGGGACAATTGACCCACAGTCAGTCGCGCCTTTGAATCGTCTGAAGCCACCTAGCTGGGATAACTGGTTTGGAACCGATGCTCTAGGAAGAGATGTGTACAGTCGCGTTATGTATGGGGCGAGAGTTTCTTTAGTGGTTGGTATCGCTGTTGCATTTTTGAGTACGGTTATTGGTTTATCGATTGGTTTAGTGACCGGCTTTATTCGCTGGTTAGATGCCATTGTGATGCGCATCATGGATGGTCTAATGTCCATTCCTTCCATTTTGTTGGCGATTGCATTAATGGCTTTAACTAAAGCCAGTATTGAAAACGTTATCATTGCCATCACTCTGGCAGAGGTGCCACGGGTAGTGCGCTTAGTGCGTAGTTTGGTTTTAGGTTTACGTGAGCAGCCTTATGTCGAAGCTGCGGCAGCATCAGGTACGCCTTTGATGAAAACCTTAGTGCGTCATATATTGCCAAACATCGCCGCGCCACTGTTGGTACAGGCTACTTATATTTGCGCTTCTGCAATGATTACAGAAGCCATTCTTTCATTTATTGGTGCAGGAACCCCTCCCAATATTCCGAGCTGGGGAAATATCATGGCTGAATCCAGAAGTCTGTTTCAGATTGCTGGCTACCTCATTTTGTTCCCATCTATTTTTCTATCGGCAACCGTGTTGGCAGTGAACTATTTAGGTGATGGCCTGCGCGATGCCTTGGATCCTCGTCTTTCGAGGAGGATGTAAGCAATGAGCCAAAGCACTGGTAAATCGATTTTAGAAGTGAAGGATTTGCGCACGTATTTTTATACGCGCGATGGTGTTGTGCGCTCAGTGGATGGCGTTTCTTTTTCCATCTCCCAAGGTGAAACATTGGCGATTGTTGGAGAATCCGGGTGCGGTAAGAGTGTTACTTCATTATCTTTATTGCGCCTGATTCCTTCACCTCCAGGAAAAATTGTTTCAGGTTCCATTCTCTTTCACGGTAAAGATCTATTAGCGCTTTCTGATGAGGAAATGCGGGATATTCGTGGCGATAAGATTTCGATGATCTTTCAAGAGCCAATGACCTCATTAAACCCTGTGCTTACCATTGGTAGGCAAATCAGCGAGGTTTTGGAATTACATCGCCATTGCACCAAGGAAGAGGCCCGTACTCGGATCTTAGAGCTATTGAAGCTGGTGAATATTTCTGAACCAGAAAGACGAATTGATGAGTATCCGCACCAACTTTCAGGTGGCATGCGTCAGCGCATCATGATTGCGATGGCATTGGCTTGTGATCCAGAGATTTTAATTGCGGATGAGCCAACTACCGCATTAGATGTCACTATTCAGGCGCAAATTCTGAACCTCATGCGTGAATTGCGAGATCGCACTCGTGCGGCCATTATTTTGATTACCCATGACCTCGGTGTTGTAGCAGAAATGGCGCAAAGGGTAGTGGTGATGTATGCCGGGCGCAAAGTAGAAGAGGCTAATGTATTTGATCTCTTTGCAAAACCAATGCATCCCTATACTTTGGGCCTTTTAAATTCTATGCCGCGTTTAGATGACGCTAGCACTAAGAGATTAGTTGAGATTCCAGGCATGGTTCCTTCTATGAAAAGTGAAATCATTGGGTGTGCTTTTGCGCCCCGTTGCTCTGTGGCGAGTGAGCGTTGTACTCAAGAATCTCCTGTTTTGAAAGATCATGGCAATGGTCATTGGGTTTCATGCTGGAATCCAATATCGGCATCTGGAGTCACCCATGAGTAAGAAGCCGCTCTTAGAGCTTAATAATTTATGCAAGCATTACCCCATTCGTAAGGGCTTGCTGAGCAAAATTGCAGCTTATGTATACGCAGTTGATGGCGTGAGCTTTACCATTTATGAAGGCGAAACTTTAGGCTTGGTAGGAGAGAGTGGTTGCGGTAAATCGACTGTCGGTAGAACCATTCTGCGCTTACTAGATCCTACTGCCGGTGAAATTCTCTGGCGCGGTGAGCGTATCGATGAGCTCTCTCGTGCAGAGATGCGACCCTTTAGAAAAGAAATACAGGCTGTCTTTCAAGACCCTTATTCTTCTTTAAATCCACGTATGCGGGCAGCGGATATTGTGTCTGAGCCTTTGCGTAATTTTGAGAATCTTACGCAAGATGAGGGTCGTGAGCGAGTCAAAGAGTTATTTGCATTGGTTGGCTTACGCCCCGATCAAATGCTACGCTATCCCCATGAGTTCTCAGGTGGCCAGCGACAGCGCTTAGGGATTGCGCGTGCGCTATCCGTTAAGCCAAAGCTGATTATGTGTGATGAGCCAGTTTCTGCATTGGACGTCTCAGTTCAAGCCCAAGTAATTAACTTATTAGGCGATCTGCAGAAAGAGTTCGGCGTTTCCTATTTGTTTATTGCGCACGATTTGGCGGTCGTCAAGCATATTAGTCATCGTATTGCCGTGATGTACTTAGGACGTGTAGTCGAGCTGGCAGAAACTGCTGAGTTATTCTCGCGCCCATCACACCCCTATACCGAGGCTTTGTTGTCAGCAGTTCCTATTCCAGACCCAACAAGGCAGCGCAAACAGATAGTTCTGGGCGGTGATGTACCTAGCCCGATTAATCGACCTAGTGGTTGCCATTTCCATACACGCTGTATTTATGCGCAAGAGCGTTGCAAACGAGAAGAGCCAAAGTTAGAGGAAGTTTCTCCTGGACACTTTGTTGCCTGCCACTTTAAATTAAATACCTGATTAAACTCTTATTCAGTTATATGCTGAGTGTCCACAGGGCGGTAAGCATTAATACGAGCGCTAGGAAGTAGTTAAAGATCGCCAAGCGATTTCCGGATCCCAGCCAAGTTCTAAACAGGGCGCCAGCGATTGCATAGGTCATATTGCTGGTAAATGCAAAAAACATGACTACTGCGCAAGCTAGCGCAAGCCGTTCATTTGGATTGGTGCTGGGTTGGCCATTGGCATCAATAATCCAGGTACCCGTTATGGTGATTGCTAAAAGCCACACCTTGATATTTAAAAACTGTAGTAAAACGCCTTTAGGGAAATTGACATTAAGTTTTGAAGCGTTCACCTCAAGCAATTGTTTGCTTTTGCATAACTTATAAGAAAGCCATATCAAGTAAGCGCATCCAAGTAACTTAATACCCAGTCTCAGACTGGGTATTTCAATGATGATGGTGCCTATGCCTAAGCCGCAACTGATCATGATCATCAGCCATCCCACTGGGACTGCTAATGCAAATGGGATTGTTTTACGTATACCTTCATTGGTAGCAATTGCCGTGGTGAGCATAGTATTTGGACCCGGTGAGAAGGACATCGCCGCGGTAAAGATCACCAGTGAGATCAGCTCAGGAAGACTAAAGATAGACAGCATCGTAGTATCCCGCTTATTGGGGGTCAGATCCTATATCAAGCGGATAGATTGGACGTCGAATATGCGCAATATCAAACCAATCATAATTTGAGCTGGTGGGACCGCCTTGATCTGAGTCACACTCAACAAAGCCTTTGCTAATCGGGAAAAATACTGGCCTACAGTACATACGTGATTTCAGTAAAACAAATGATTTACTCTCTAGCCGAATGCCAAGACTAGTCATGACAGCAATGTCATACGGCTCAACCCGCTCAGAGCTAATCACAATCTCCGCATCCTTTGTTTTAAATAAAACACTGGGGCCCATATTGAGGATGGACCCAGTAAAGATAGGGCCCGTTACGGTAATTTTGCCATCGCTAATGGCTCTAACAACGCCAGTCAGTTTTAAGGGTGGCTTTGTCACGCCTTTGCTTGTCCAGCCGGATTTATTGCCTAACTCAATGCTCACTTCCTGATTGAGGCCTGCTGCAATCAATTGCTTTACTGTTGCTGGGTCCGCTATGGGTCCTGTGGCAATATTACTTAATCCAAACTGCAGTGCAGCTTCTAGAATGTCGGTGGTGTCGCAGGTTCCACCTGACATCACATTATCACTATGGTCGAGCAATAAAACAGGACCTTCTCCCTTGGCACTGGCTAAAGTAGCAGCCTTCTGTAGGGAGATTTCAATAGGGGTGCTTTCATAAACGAAGCCATCTGCTTGAGTAAGAATCATCTTTTGTAATTCATCGGCCACCTCATTCGCGATAGCATCAGATGCAGCATGTTTTTTGTCAGCAACCACTAGGACTGACATTCCGGCATCCTCAAAGTCTGCAAGGCTAAAACCCGCCATGATGGAGATGCCCAATATTCCAGGCCTTGATTCCATTTCAATGGCAGCATCCACCGCAGCCTTCATTGCGCCTTCGTTAGTGTTGCTTCTTAGCGTATGAGAAAGGAGGGGGATCTGACGGTAAACAATCAATGGACTTATTTCATTCTTGAGCATTTTTTGAAGCAATCTTCCAGCATGCAAGCCAGTTTCATACATATCAATATGTGGATATGTCTTAAAGCTAATCATGATGTCGCTATGCTGAACCATTGCAGGTGTTACGTTGCCATGCAAGTCCAGAGCTACTGTAATGGGGATGTTTGCTGCAATTGCTTTAATTCTTTGTAGAAGGGTGCCTTCTCCATCAACAGCCTCTTCCGAAACCATTGCTCCATGGAGATCTAGAAGAATGGCATCGCATCCCGCCTCAACTGCGGCCACAATGCTGTCACACATCTGTTTGTATGCTTTAGCGCAAACAGTACCGCTCGGATTAGCGTATCCACTAACGGGGGTAATGATCTCAACATTTTCTTCTTGGGCAATTTGTATAAATGCACCCATGGCTGTTCTGGCGTTCTTTTGATCTTGATAGGCGTCCTCACCCCAGAGTGGGTTGAATGATTCTAGTGGTGTCGGAATTGGCGAAAAGGTATTGGTTTCATGCTGAAAGCGTGCAATAACCCATTTACCGCTTATTTTTTGCTCAGTCATCATCTTTGCTGATTTAATTATTTCAATGGTTTAGCGTAAGCCAAGATGGAGTAGAGGAGTACGTTAGTGCCGGCCTCTAAATGTTCTGCTTTGGCATCTTCAATTTCGTTATGGCTGACACCATCCTTGCAGGGGATAAAAATCATTCCTGTGGGTGCAAGGCGATTCATGTAGATTGCATCATGACCAGCTCCAGATACAACATCCATATGGGAGTAACCCATCTTCACTGTTGCTTGACGAATTGCATCAATGCATCCTGCATCAAAATTACAAGGTGGGAAATACGATACCTCTTTGAGGTCGATGGCGATGGATTTTTCTGCGGCAATTTTTTGGATACATTCTTTTAGTTCAAGCGTCATCTGATCCAATGTCGCATTATTAGGATGACGTATATCAATAGAAAATTGCACTCGTCCAGGGATAACGTTTCTGCTGTTGGGGAATACTTGCACCATGCCAACAGTGCCTCTGCCGTGCGGTGCATATTGATTGGCTAAATCAACTACTTTTTGCATGATGCTCAGAGAGTTCTGAAGGGCATCGTTCCGAATATCCATGGGTGTTGGTCCAGCATGTGCTTCGAAGCCTTGGACGGTGCAATCAAACCAACGCAAACCCATTACTGCAGGAACTACGCCGATCATTTTGTCTTTATGTTCAAGTACGGGACCCTGCTCGATATGGGCTTCAAAATAGGCTCCACAAGGATGATCGCCAGGCTTTTCATTGCCCAAGAAGCCAATGCGAATTAGTTCATCTTTAACATTCTTTCCTTGAGTATCTTTGGCGGCATAAGCAAGCTCTTGGCTAATTGCACCAGCAAAAACACCGGACCCCATCATGACAGGAGTAAAGCGAGAGCCTTCCTCGTTTGTCCAAAAAACTACCTCGATAGGGGCTTCAGTTTCAATTTGATGGTCATTCAGGGTTTCGATTACTTCTAGGCCGGCTAGCACGCCATAATTTCCATCATATTTGCCGCCGGTAGGTTGGGTATCTATATGACTACCAGTCATGATGGGTGCGAGATCAGGGTTCTTGCCTGGGCGCCGCATAAAGGTATTGCCAATTTGATCAGTCACTACGCTAAGACCAAGTTTTAAGGCCTTATCAATAACCCATTGACGTCCTTGTTTATCTAAATCGGTTAGGGCAAGACGACAAACGCCACCTTTTTGGGTGGCGCCAATCTTAGCTAACTCGAGGAGGGAGTTGTAAAGTCGATCTCCACTAACTCGAAGCATGATTAGAAAGCCTTCTTGAGAACTTTGCCAAAAGTCTCAATAAAGGATTCAAGCTCAGATGGGGTAGCTACAAAAGGAGGCCCTAATGCAATCGTGTCACCGGTGATGCGAACCAATACCCCGTTCTCGATACAGCTTTCCAACACTTGCATGCCGCGTAAGCCAGGCTTGCCAGCAATGGGTTCCAAATCAATACCTGCTGCCACTCCACAGTTACGAATATCCAGAATTCCCGACATACCCTTATAGGAGTGAACGCCATCCTCAAGCACTTTCTCTAGTACTTTGGTCTTCTCAATAATGCCATCGGATTCAAAAATATCTAGAGATGCATGGGCTGCTGCAGTCGCTATAGGGTGACCGGAGTAGGTGAAGCCATGGAAAAACTCAATGACTTGTTCTTGACCGCCAGCGCCCATAATCGTGTTGTAGATATCTTCACGCACAATTACGCCACCCATTGGGATTACACCATTGGTAATGGCCTTGGCAAAGGTAATCATGTCAGGTTTAACGCCAAAGCGATCAGCACCAAAGTTGGAGGCTAAGCGTCCGAAGCCTGTAATGACCTCATCAAAAATCAGTAGGATGCCGTGCTTGTCACAAATTTCCCGGATTTTTTGTAGGTAGCCAACAGGGGGTACGATCACGCCAGTAGAGCCTTGAACGGGTTCCAGAATGACTGCCGCAATATTGCTTGCATCATGTAATAAAACAATACGCTCTAACTCATCAGCTAAATGGGCTCCCCAGGTTGGCATTCCCTTAGAAAATGCCATCTGAGATAAATTGAGAGTGTGGGGGAGGTGATCTACACCTGGCATCATGACTGAGCCAAATGATTTGCGATTCGTTGGTATTCCACCTACCGAGATTCCGCCTATGCATCCGCCGTGGTATGCACGCTCTCTGCCAATAAAACGGGTGCGACTGGCTTCGCCTTTTGCGCGGTGATAGGCAAGTGCGATCTTGACTGAAGTATCAACGGCTTCAGAGCCGGAGTTCACAAAAAATACTTTGCTTAATCCCGGTGGCGCGTAACTGACAATTCTTTCGGCCAAACGAAATGTTTCTGGGCTCGCCATCTGGAAGGCAGGCACATAATCCATTTTTTGATATTGCTTTTGAATGGCCTCAATAATGCGAGGATCGCCATGACCCAGCGGTGAAGTCCATAGACCTGAAGCTCCATCGAACAATTTACGACCGTGGTCGTCGGTGTAATACACACCCTTTGCTGCCACCATCATTTTGGGCTTGTTCTTGAAGTAGCGATTAGGCGTGTAGGGAAGCCAGTAGGCATCCATATTTACCGCACCAGCATTGGCTTCTACTTCTTTGAATGGGGAGCTTTCAATTTTCATTTCGCACTGACCTCTTCATGTGATTTGTTATTTTGCCAATCTATGATAAGCCTTTCAAACAGGGTCGTAGATTGGGTGATTTTTTCGGTGTAGCAAAATTCATTAGTCTGATGCGCCATCTCTGGCTGGCCTGGCCCCAGAACAACAGTAGGGGGATCTCCAATAAGGCCCTTTAAGGCGGAAGCATCAGTAAAGTAAGAAATCGATTTGGGGGTAGGCTGCACACCATTAATTGCCTCGCAATGGGCGTAGACATTTTGTATCCAGGGATGATCGGGTGGGGTATAAATTCCCTCAACGTCCATGATCGTTTCCAGTTTGATATTTGGCCCAAGTGTTTTGCAAAGACAGCCATAAATGTGGCGATGGCTTTGGCCTGGAACAGAGCGAATATCTAAGGTCATTTCAGCAGCATCAGGTACTGAATTAATATTTAATCCTGCTTTGGCGGTGCCAACGTTGAGAGTGCCTTGACCCATTAACTCATGGGGTGGTGTATCAAATTGATACTTCTCAAGTAGGAGCGCGCCCTTTGCAATTTTATAAAAGGCGTTATCGCCTCTCTCAGGCATAGAACCATGAGCAGTGATTCCTTCTGCTTTTGCTCGCAACCAATATGCCCCCTTATGGCCAATGATGGGTTCATTTGCAGTAGGTTCCGCCACAACAAAACATCCTACATTGCCAATAAAGTCGATGACTTTTTTCTGAGCGGCAATATAGAAAGCACCTTCGCAACCAGTTTCTTCGCCAGCAGTAATAATGAGGCTGATACCCCCTTGGCCTCTGGCCTTCTCTGCAGTGCGCATCGCGGCAACCACAAAAGCGCCAATACCGCTTTTCATATCGCTGGACCCACGACCATATAACTTGCCATCCACTATTTCACCAGCAAAGGGTTCGTGATCCCATTTGCGGTCCCCTAGAGGTACTACATCCACATGACCAGTAAAGCAAATATTGGATCTATTAGTCGCCCCCGGAATGCGCGCCACGATACTTCGGCGTCGAGAAGCAAAATCTACATTCATGCATTCAAAATTTGCGGACTTCAGCAGTTCGGTTAAGTAATCGCAAAGCTCATCTTCATTGCCAGGGGGATTAATCGTATTAAAGCGGATTAAATCTTGGGTTAGTTTGATTGGGTCTGGAATGTTCATCAAGTTGTTCCGAGCTGTCTCTTATTTATTAATATTAATTTACTTATTTAGTAAATGGTATATGACTGGAACGGCTACGGCACTGACTACGCCGTTCATGCCCATTGCCAGACTGGCATAGGTTCCTGCTTCTGGGTGAATGCTAAACGCACGTGAGGTACCAATACCGTGTGCCCCTATACCAATGGCAAAGCCTCTTTGCCACCAAGCCTTCATGCCTAATATATTGAGGACAAATGGCGCCAATATCGCTCCCAGTATTCCGGTGCTCACTGCGAAAATTGCGGTCAAGGTGGGTGAGACGCCAATACGTTCTGCAATACCCATAGCAATCGGCGCTGTGACTGATTTTGGGTACATGGCCCCAGTAATACTGGAGTCTGCGCCAAGGAAGGTGGCGATACCTACAGCGCTGATGATGGACACCAAGCCGCCGGCACAAAGGGATGCAATGAGAGGGATTGAGCGACCCTTAAGGCTAGCAAGTCCTCTATAAATGGGTATCGCCAAAGAAACTGTCGCTGAGCCTAATAAGAAGTGAATAAATTGGGCGCCCTCAAAATAGCTTGAGTAAGGCATCTCTATAAGCTGGATAGTGGTTGCCACTATCAGAATAGCGATTGCTACCGGGTTGGCTAGCGGGTTCTGTTGAGTAGCTTTATAAATGCTGAGGCCGATTTGATAGGCAGCTAGCGTAATAAATAGAGCAAAGAGCGGACTACCCGAGAGATAGACCCAAATCTCGACGATAGAGTGCTTTTCACCCATGAGATTCTTTCTTGCTTAAAAAGCGAGCAACTATAGCGCTAGTGGCAATTGTCAAAATGACGCTGCCAATCAGTGCACTAATAATGGCAGGAGCGTTGGCCTTCAGTTGCGGCAAGAAAAGCACCACGCCAACGGCTGCTGGCACAAACAGTAAACCCAGGTATTGACTGAATCCATCGGCCACCATGGCTAATTCAGCATTAATACCTTTACGCAAAACAAGCCAGAGAACTAAGAGCACCAGCCCAATGACTGGGCCTGGTAATGTCGGTAAAAGGAACTTGGAAACCAGTTCACCCAGGCTTTGAAACAGAAGAATTTGTACTAGACCAAAAATCATAGTTTGATCTTACAGCCCAGAATTTATGTTGCATAGCAATAAATTAATTCTTCAGTAAGATAATCACAACAAAAGCAGGGGTATTTAGGTGCCCCAGAACAATAAAGCAGTAATTTAGAAAACACAGGAGAGCACGCATGGCTGAACTAAATGTCAATGGTAAAAAATATAAGGTGGACGTAGATCCAGAAACCCCATTGCTTTGGGTGATTCGTGAGCAAATTGGATTAACAGGCACTAAATATGGTTGCGGTATTGGTGCATGTGGCGCTTGTACAGTGTTGTTTGAGGGTCAAGCGATGCGCAGTTGCTCTTTGCCGGTTTCTGCAGCTGAAGGCAAAAAAATCGAGACTATTGAGAGTCTTGAAAAGAATGGCCAACTTTCTAAAGTGCAAAAAGCTTGGGTTGATAATCAGGTGCCTCAGTGTGGCTACTGTCAGTCAGGGATGGTGATGGCGACTACTGCATTGTTACGCAACACACCAAAACCTACCGATGCACAAATTGATGCAGCTGTTACTAATATCTGCCGTTGCGGTACCTTCCAAGAAGTGCGTGCAGCAATTCATGCGGTTAGCAAGGCATAAGGGGATAAATAAATGACTACAACTACAAATACTTCCCGCCGCCACTTCGTTATTGGCTCTAGCGCGATCGCTACTGGCCTAGCTATTGGCTTTGATCTCTCTTTTATGTCCTCTGCCCAAGCGGCAATGGGTACCGGGACTACAGCTATGACTCCGCTAGCCACACCAGAAATTGGTGTGTGGGTCGTGGTTAAGCCAAACGATGATGTTGTCGTGCGCATCGTTCGTTCAGAAATGGGTCAGGGCACCATCACTGGTCTAGCCCAAATGGTTGCAGAAGAATTGCAGTGCGATTGGAAAAAAGTTTCTTATGACTATCCATCACCAGGCGAGAATTTAAAGCGTAAGCTGGCATGGGGCAGCTACTCCACTGGTGGTAGTCGCGGCATCCGCACATCCGAGCAGTATGTTCGCAAAGGCGGAGCTGCTGCGCGCATGATGTTGATTCAGGCTGCAGCCAACCAATGGAACGTTCCTGCCTCTGAATGCGTAGCAAAAGATAGCGTTATTACCCATACACCGTCTGGCAAAAAAACGACTTTCGGTAAAGTATCCCTAGCGGCATCACAGCTAGAAGTGCCTAAAGAAGTGCCATTGAAGGATCCAAAAGAGTGGACCTTGATTGGTAAGCCAGTTAATCGTATCGACGGTGTTTCTGACAAGGTAACTGGTCGACAGGTCTATGCAATTGACTTGAAGATGCCAGGTATGTTGGTGGCGAACATTAAAGAGTCTCCAGTATTTGGCGGCAAAGTGAAAAGCTACGATGCAGCTAAAGCACAGAACATGAAAGGTGTTAAGAAAGTAGTTCAGGTAGGTGACTCAGCAGTAGCCGTTGTCGCCGAGACTTTCTGGCAAGCTAAAACTGCATTAGATCAAGTGAATATCGTTTGGGATAGCGGTGATAACGTCAATGTCTCCAGCGCTTCTATTAAGAAGATGTTGGAAGAAGGGCTGAACGCTGACGATGCTTTTGTACATAACACCAATGGTGATGTTAAAGCCGCAATGTCAGGTGCGTCTAAGAAATTAGAGGCTACTTATTTCTACCCATTCTTAAATCATGCCACTCTAGAGCCGCAAACAGCGACTGCAAAGTGGACCGCTGACTCTTGCGAGGCTTGGGTTCCAACGCAAGACGGCGAAGCTTCATTAGCGGCTGTGATTGCTGCATCTGGACTTCCTGCGGAAAAATGCAATGTCTACAAGGTAAACCTTGGCGGTGGATTTGGTCGTCGTGGAGCGTTCCAGGACTACACAACGCAAGCGGTGAACATTGCTAAACAAATGCCGGGCACTCCCATCAAACTGATTTGGACTCGTGAAGAGGATATGACCCAAGGTCGCTACCATCCAGTCATGATGTGTAAGATGACTGCAGCAATTGATGACAAGAAAAACGTCACTGGTCTCAATATGCGCTTGTCAGGTCAATCCATCTTGGCTGCAGTGCGTCCAGCAGTAGTTGCTGCAAACAAAGGTAAAGATCCTTTGACCTTCCAGGGTCTTGAGGATAGCGGTGAGCATGGCATTACTTACAGCTTCCCTAATCTCACTATTGACCACGCTATGCGTAATACACACGTGCCTCCAGGATTCTGGCGTGGTGTGAACGTCAACCAAAACGCCATCTTTATTGAAACGTTTATGGATGAGTTGGCTGAAGCAACCGGCATGGATGCGGTAGAGTTCCGTCGCAAGCATATGGAAAAGTACCCACGTGCAGTTGCAGTATTGAATGCGGTAGCTGATGGTATTGGCTGGACTAAGCCAGCTGCCCCAGGCGTCTATCGTGGTGTTGCGCAAATGCGCTCATTCGGTAGTTATGTTGCTGCAGCCTGCGAACTGTCTGTTACTAATGGTAATGAAGTGAAGATTCATCGCATTGTTGCTGCTACCGATCCAGGTTATGCGGTGAACCCTGCGCAAATTGCACGTCAAGTTTCTGGTTCTTTTGTTTACGGCTTATCCGCTTTATTCGAAGAAGAGATCACGATCGAAAAAGGTGCTGTTGTTCAGAAGAACTTTGACACCTTTAACTCGATTCGCCTCTATCAAATGCCAAAAGTGGAAACCATCATCATTCAAGGTGGCGGTAAGGAATGGGGTGGAGTAGGTGAACCGACGATTGCTGTAGCTGCTCCAGCTGTTCTCAATGCCATTTATCGTGCAACAGGCAAACGCTTGCGCACAGTGCCTTTGAAAAACAGCGGCATTAAGTTGGTCTAAGAGTTAGTTCACAGTGAAATTGTGTCGATGAGAAAGAGGATTGCACTAGCGTTTTCATTGCTAGTCATCCTCAATCTGAATGCTGTGCATGCTCAAGTAATTACGGGGGATTCGATTTTCGAATCCCTTTCTTCTGAGGCAGGCAACCCAGTACGTGGCAGAGCAATCGTAGCAAGTCGTCAAACAGGTTTATGTTTGTTGTGTCATAGCGGCCCCTTTCCAGAAGAGCGCTTTCAAGGAAATTTAGCTCCTGAATTGAAGGCGAGCGTAGCGAGGTTAAATGCACCTCAATTAAGAGCACGCATTGTGAATGCAGCACATTTCAATCCAGCAACCATCATGCCAGCCTACTATCAAACAAGCCATCTCAATCGTGTAGCCTCTAAATTTGTTGGTCAAACCATATTGAGTGGCCAAGAGATCGAAGACGTGGTCGCTTTCTTAATGACTTTGAATAATCAAAACTAACTGAACTCTAGATGAAAAATATTATTCAGCATCGCCGGCAATGGCTTAAGCAAGCTCAAGGTCTTGGACTGATAGCCCTAGGCTTGTTAGCAAATCCTTTAACAGTCTTTGCTAAAAAAGAAGAGGCTGATGAGGCTATTAAAAAGATTGTTAGTGGAGCTGCTATTCGGGAAGGTAAGGTAACTTTAACCATTCCTCCTCTAGTAGAGAACGGCAATCTTGTGGTTTTGAAGGTCAGTGTTGATAGCCCCATGACTGCCAATGATTACGTCAAGACCATACATGTCATAGCCGAAGGAAATCCTTTGCCTAATATCTTTACCGTTTACCTCACTCCACGTTCGGGCACTGCCAATATTACGACGCGCGTTCGTTTAGCGGATAGTCAGAAGGTATGGGCTATTGCGCAAATGAGTAATGGTAGTTTTTGGCAAGGCTCTGCTGAAACTTTGGTAACCCTTTCAGCATGTACGGAAATGGTATGAGTAAAACTTCCCGCACGTCCATTACTATGCCTGCGACAGCTAAAAAAGATTCTATTATTGAGATTCGTGCCATTGCGCAGCATGATATGGAGTCAGGTTTTCGATATACCGAAGGTGGCAAGCTGATTCCCCGGGACATCATTCGTACCTTTACGTGCACTTACAATAATGTCGAAGTATTTAAAGCAGATTTTTATTCTGGGATTGGCGCCAATCCCTTAATCATCTTCACCACGATCGCTGTTGAATCCGGAACTCTTGAATTCAGGTGGGTGGGGGATGATGGATATGAAGCAGTGAACCAGGCTCACATTACCGTTACGTGAATCAGCAGACACCTTTATTCCTAGGCAGTATTTATTTAATACTTGCCAACCTCATGCCTATGGGGGTAGCTAAAGCAGTGCAGCCTTCCCAGCAATCGAGTTATGAATTAATGTCTACTGAGAACAAAGCGATGCAGGATGACCCCTCACTGAATCCAGCAATGTTTTGGGTTAGTGATGGTGAAAGTTTGTGGCAGCAGAAGGTAGGACTACAGAGCAAATCTTGTAGCACCTGTCATGGTGATGCAAAGAAATCCATGCGCGGTGTAGCCACCCAATACCCTAAATTAATCAAAGGCAAACTCCAGACCCTAGAGAGGCAAATTAATCAGTGTCGAGTTGGCGCTCAATCAGCCCCCGCTTTAGCTTATGAGAGCAAAGACCTGCTAGCTTTAACAGCCTTCATTGCGTTTCAGTCTAAAGGGATGCCAATTACAGTTAGTGAAAATTCTGCTAACGCAGCTTTCATGAAAAAGGGTAGGCAGACCTTTAACGAGCGTATGGGACAGCTCAATTTATCTTGTGCGCAATGCCATGAGGATAGGGCGGGCCTTAAGCTTGGTGGTAGCCCAATACCTCAAGGACACCCCAATGCCTACCCAATATATCGTTTGGAATGGCAAACCTTAGGTTCATTGCAAAGGCGCCTTCGTAACTGCATGAGTGGTGTAAGGGCACAACAATTTGAATATGGTTCGCCAGAGATGGCGCAGTTAGAGTTATTTCTGATGTGGCGAGCTAGAGGCCTACCCCTAGAATCTCCGGGGGTGAGGCCTTAGCAAAATCTTTTTTGGACTTAGTCCGAAAAGACTACTGAAGTTGCTCCATTTATAAGCACGCGGTCATGTAGGTAGTAACGTAAAGCTCTTGATAGCACGGTGCGCTCTAAATCCCGACCCTTGCGAACTAAATCATCTGGTGTATCGCCATGCGTAACGCGAGTCACATCTTGCTCGATGATCGGACCTTCATCCAAATCGCTAGTCACAAAATGGGCAGTAGCGCCAATGAGTTTGATCCCGCGCGCATGCGCTTGGTGATAAGGCTTAGCACCCTTAAAACTAGGTAAGAATGAGTGATGTACGTTAATGCAGCGACCAGATAACTTAGTCGATAAATCATCTGACAAGATTTGCATGTAGCGCGCTAGGATCACCATGTCCACATTAGATTCTGCAACGATTTCGAGAAGTCTCGCTTCTTGAGCTGGCTTGGTGTCGGGAGTGACTGGTAAGTGGTAGAAGGG
This sequence comes from Burkholderiaceae bacterium, assembly GCA_947372155.1. The sequence continues at coordinate 686 of CANBSM010000121.1, read as the reverse complement.
GATATCCGCAAAATCAATGCTGGCATAGACGTCACGAGGATGGTTGGAGACAATGCCGCAGATAATCATCGGCAACTCACCAATACGCCAGCGATAGAGAAGGTCAACCAGGCAATGGTCTAGCTTGGAAGCCATGATTAATACGCGTTTAAGATCCTTTACTGCACGCAAATCCCAAGTAAGCTCAAAACGCTTTGCAATTTCCACAAAGCCCGCTCTAAGTGACTCTACATTCGCAGGGCAGCTAAAGCTAACGCGCATAAAAAAGCGCTTCGAGGCTTTGTCATCAAACTGTTGAGCTTCTTCAATGTCGCCGCCTAGTTCAAATATATAAGTGGAGACCGCAGCAACAATACCGGGTTTATTTGGGCAGGTAAGGGTTAGGTAATAGTTTTCTGTGGCCATATTCAATCTTGAGTCAATTGCTTATAAAACCCAATTTTAGACTGTTATCCCCTAGGCAGCACCAGATCCTGATAAGCCCTGTAGTTATTGCTGGGCAGAGTCTTTCACCTTATCGCCAGGTCCTTCAAGGGACTCACTTTTATCGGTAATAGACGGGATGGCTATCTCGACGCAGATCGGTTTTAGGTCTATTACATTAAAAAAGCTGCACTCTTTTTTGGTGGCAGCTGAAGCTGCGTGTTCCAGGGGTGATTTGCCTGTTGCGGCAGTCGAGGCAAGGC